>CAZKER010000070.1:0-2216 GCA_964551845.1 uncultured Cyanobium sp. | reverse complement strand
CGTCGAAGAACGCATCGGCGCGGTGATCAGCATGGGGGGTCCGGAGCTCCCCGGTTTTCTGCAGCGAACTGCGTGAAACCTGCAGCGTCGATACAAGAATTCAGCGCAAATTTGCGACGTTGTGTCAACCAATACCTTTGCGCGGACCATGGCCCGGCAGCGTGGTGCCATCCAAGGGAGAGGTGAGCATGGATGCCGCAGTGAATCGCCGCCTAACCGTTGCTGTCAGCTGGGCTTTGGCCCGCCGAGCCACCCTCGACTCCCTCGAGCATTTCGAAGAAAGCTTTGCGGTCACGGAGGAATTCCGAGAATGGCTGCTCTGCCTGGAAGACCACCCGGAACTCCTTGCTACAACCGTGCTGATGGTGCCCCGCAACCTGGGACAGGGAATCCGACAGGCCAGCGACGGCATCCTGGAAATATGAGCTGATTCGAGATTTAATTCCTAGACAAATTGCGTTCAGATCTAAAGCAAATCTATAGATTTCCAGCCAGGGTTGCTCGGTCGGGCCTGCAGGCGGCCGCCCAATCCCCTAGGCTTAACTCATAGTCGATCCGCTTTAGCCATGACGGTTTCGGGGCTCTCAATCGAAAACCTGGTGATCGTGGGTTCTGGGCCCGCTGGCTACACCGCCGCCATTTACGCCGCCCGGGCCAATCTCAGCCCCGTGCTGATTACCGGCTTCCAAGACGGCGGCATTCCGGGCGGTCAGCTGATGACAACAACCCACGTTGAAAATTTTCCCGGGTTTCCCGACGGGATCATGGGACCGGAGCTGATGGACAAAATGAAGGCCCAGGCGGTGCGCTGGGGCACCCGGCTAATCGAGGCCGATGCCACGGCGATCGATCTTTCCCAGCGGCCCTACCGAATCACTGCCGAAGGCCAAACCATCGAAACCCAGGCCGTGATCCTGGCCACCGGTGCCAGTGCCAACCGGCTAGGTCTGCCAAGCGAGGAGCGCTTCTGGAGCCAGGGAATCAGCGCCTGTGCGATCTGTGACGGCGCCACTCCCCAGTTCCGTCAGGCCGAACTAGCCGTAGTGGGTGGTGGCGATTCCGCCTGCGAGGAGGCTGTTTATCTCACAAAGTACGGCAGCCAAGTGCACTTAATCGTGAGGGGCGACAAGCTTCGAGCCAGTGGCGCCATGGCCGATCGGGTGCTCGCCAACCCCGCCATCACCGTGCATTGGAACCGTCAAGTTGCCGATGCCAGCGGTAGCGGCTGGCTCGAAGCAATCACCCTCAGGGATCCCGGCAACGGCGCCAGCGAGGAGCTGGCCGTAAAGGGCCTTTTCTACGCCATTGGCCACACCCCCAACACCCGCCTGGTGCGGGGCCAATTGGAGGTTGATAGCCACGGTTACCTGGCTACTCAGGCTGGCCGCCCCGAAACCAGCGTCGCTGGGGTGTACGCCGCTGGCGATGTGGCTGATGCGGAATGGCGTCAGGGCATTACCGCAGCCGGCAGTGGCTGCCAAGCAGCCCTGGCAGCCGAGCGCTGGCTAACCCACCACAACTTGGCCGTCACAGTGAGCCATGAGCCGGTGGACCCCGCCACCGTTGGTGAGCCGGTGCGCACCGCCACCAGCGATGCAGATAATTACGACGCCAAAGCCCTTTGGCAAAAGGGCGGATTTGCCCTGCGCAAGCTTTATCACGACAGCAGCAAGCCCTTGCTGGTCGTCTACAGCTCACCAACGTGTGGTCCCTGCCACGTGCTCAAGCCCCAGCTCAAGCGAGTGCTCGATGAGCTTGGCGGAGCCGCCCAAGGCGTGGAAATCGACATCGAAGTTGAACAGGAGATTGCTGCCCAAGCCGGTGTTACTGGGACCCCTACGGTTCAGCTTTTCCACAATAAGGAGCTGAAACAGGCCTTCAAGGGCGTTAAGCAGCGCAGTGAATTCAAAGCTGCGATTGAAGCCCTGCTGGGAGCCCCAGCCTGAGGCGGGCCCTCAGCCACGTCACACCAAAAGGTGCGCTCAGCGGCGCCGGGGGCCTCCAGGGCGGTTGCCGCCGGGACGGGGGCCGGCGGCCGCGTTGCGCTCTCGGTAAGTGATGCGGCCACGGGTGAGGTCGTAGGGGCTGATCTCAACCAGCACCTTGTCGCCCGCCAGCAGCTTGATCCGGAATTTGGTCAGCTTGCCTGCCGCCCGGCATAGACATTGGTGACCAGCCGGCTGCTCCAGGGTCACCAGGTAAAACCCGTTTCCCTG
>CAZKER010000069.1:0-1548 GCA_964551845.1 uncultured Cyanobium sp. | reverse complement strand
TGGCAAGGGGTTAGTGCCTGGATGCACCTGCATCAGGTAGTCGAGGGCTCGCTGGGGCGTGAGTCCATGGCGGCGCACCAGCCAGGCCAGGCATACCAGCGGCGAGCGCTCCATCGCGGCCACGCAGTGCACATACACGGGCCCCTGCTGCCGCAGCTCGGCCAGCGTTGTCAGGGCTTGCTCAAGCTCTCCCAGAGTTAGCGCCCGCCCAGCCCGATGGTCCGGCAGCACCAGGCGGCAACACGCAAAGCGGCCCTCCTGCCCTGGAGGCGGCGGCGCTTCCAGCTCACTGCACAGGCTCAGCACCGCCATCACACCCGCATCGGCGAGGCGATCCAGGTGGCGCTCGGCCCGCGGGGCCGGCCCCACCGCCAGCTCCTGCACCAGCACCCAATCCAGTCGAAAGCGACTCTGGCCAGGCGATGGCATCAGTTGTTATTGATCAAATCCACAAGGGCCAGGATGTTCACCAGGCCGGTGAGCGGCGTGCTCACCGCCCCGATCGCGTCACTGGCCACCGCCATGCCGCTCCGGTTCACCACCACCGTATCCCCATCGCGCAGGGGGGGGTTCTTGGCATTCGAGGCCCCCTGGCTGAGATTCAAGGCAAACCGCTGGCGGGTGGCTGTGCCATTGCGGTTGATCCGCACCAACTCCACATTTCCCTTGCTGGCACGCCAGCTCTGGGGGCCGCCCGCCGCCAGCACCGCCTGCACCAGGGGCGTATTGGCCTGCAGCTGCACCGCCCCTGGGCGCAGCACCTCGCCGATCACGTTCACCTGAATCTGCTGTGGCGAGAGGTTCGCCGCCGCCAGTTCCACCGCCTCAGCGGGAGGCTCGGCCGCCTGCACTATCCGGATCGTGTCGCCATCAAACAGGAAAGGATTCTGTTGTTGGTCGCCCTCGAGCACCAGGGACAGCAGATTCAGGCGGGCCTGTTTATAGGTGGGCCGATCCCCCGGCAGCCGGCGCTGCAGCACCACTTGGCGCAGGTCGGCCAGCTGGGTGATGCCCCCAGCCTTCTGAATTGCATCCACCACCGTGGGCAGGCCACTCACCGTGATGCTGGGCCCCCCTTCGGTTTGGGTGGTTTCGCTGGTGGTGAGTGAATAAAGACCGGGGCGCTCCACCTCCCCCACCAGGGCTACCCGGATCGGCCGGGGTCTCACCACCCTCAACTGCAGCTCGGTCCGCAGCAGCTGCTTGCGCTAGAGCGAAGTCAGCCAAAGATTGGCCTGGGACAGGCTCAGACCCGTGAGCCGCACGCTGCCGATTAGGGGCAGTGACACCGTGCCATCATTAAGTATATCCTGATTGCCCGAAAGTTCAGGCGCGTCAAACAATTTCAGCTCGAGCCCATCTCCCGGACCAAGCAGATACTTATCGTCTTGGAGGGAGGCCAGCCCAGAGGTGGCGGGCAACATCGGCACTGCCTTGGCAACCTTTTGGCTCTGGGCCACCATTGGGCCGGTTACAGCCCTGGCCTGGGCGGGAATCGCCAGGGCAGGAAGAATCATGGCCAGTACTGAAGCCGATAACCCTCCTCGC
>CAZKER010000068.1:0-2923 GCA_964551845.1 uncultured Cyanobium sp. | reverse complement strand
CCGAAGCGCACGGTCACGTTGCCCTGGCGCTGGCTAAACGTGCAGGGCCCCTTCTCTACCGGCACCGTGTGGTCGTGGCGGCTGAAGAGACAGGTGGCAGAGGTGCTGTCGGCCCGCGCCGGTGCCACCGCGGCGCTGGCGCTGAGCAGAACGATCAGAGGCAGTAACCCTGATGGACGCATGAGCCCATAACCCCTAGGCCTCCCATTCTCACGTGCTTTTTCAACAACGGCTGGCAGCACCAGCCCTCCCCCACCTGCCTGGGCAAAGGATCAGATCAGCTCACGACGAACAGCTGTAGTGCGACACGCCTCCAGCATTGAAAAACTCCTTGGGCTTCAGGCGGTCGTAGGTCGCCGCCAGCTCCGCTGCTGGCGCCTCGTAGGGATGGCTGAACACCGCTTGCAGCTCCTGGATCGCTCTGGTGTCACCCTGCGCCGCCTGCTCATAGGCCGGGGCAATCAACCATTCGCGCCAGGTGATCGCCGGGTTCACCCGTTGCATCGCTGCCGATGTCTCGCTGAGGTCGCCAATCAGCGCGCGCCAGCGCTCCAGCCAGCTGCTCCATTGCCCATCTAGCTCTTCCGAACTCGGCAGGTAGAAGCTCTCCTTCAGAGCTGAGAGTTGCTCTGGAATGCCAGAGAGCCTGCGGAAAAAGATCGTGTAGTCAACCTTGGAGCGCTCCATCAGCTGCAGCAGCTCATTCACCAGCTCGGCGTCGTAGGTGATCAAGCCGAGCTTGCGGGCCCACATCGCCTCCAGCTCCTGCTGCATCGCGCCGGCGAAGCCATCCCGGATCTGATCAAGTCTTGCCAAGGCCCCGCTGTTGCCCTCGAGCAGTGGCCGCAGGGCGGACCAGAACATTTGATAGTTGGCTTCGGCCGCCGCCGGTTGGTTGAAGAAGCAGAAATGCTCGCCGCCTGCGGTCCAGGGCTGAAAGCGGGGATCGAATAGTTCGCAGAAGCCGAAGGGGCCGTAGTCGAGGGTGAAGCCACCGGCGGCGCAGTTGTCGCTGTTGAAATTGCCCTGGCAGTAGCCCACGCGCATCCAGTGGGCCACCAGTGCGGTGAGCCGCGTACGGAACAATTCCGCCAGTTCCACCACCTGCTCGCTGAAAGCCAGAGCCGGATCAATCTCCTGCCGGTAGTTGCGCTCGATCAGGTGCGCCACGATCATCTGCAGCTCGCTGCGCGCATCGGGATGGGCCTGGCGGCGAACGCGACGGGCAAACAGCTCCAGCTGGCCGACCCGCAGAAAAGACGGGGCCACGCGCGTTGTGATCGCCGCTGGGTTGTCCACCAGGACGTCGGGATCGATCGACCTTGAGTTCGGGGAGTACCAGGGCCTGCGCACGGTGTCGGACCTGGACACATAGAGCGTTAGCGAGCGTGAGGTGGGAACCCCCAGGGCGTGCATGAACTCCTGCGCCAGAAACTCGCGCACGCTGGAGCGGAGCACGGCGCGTCCATCGGCCCCGCGGCAGTAAGGCGTTGGCCCACCACCTTTCAATTGCATCTCCCAGCGTTGGCCGTTGAACACGCCCTCGAACACTGAAATGGCCCGGCCGTCGCCATAGCCGTTGCCGGTGCCGAACGGGCACTGCTGGGTGTACTCGCTGCCGTAGATCGAGAGGGCATACCCGGTGGCCCAACCGAACGGTCGCATCGGTTCCTGCGCCGCACTGATATCGCCGGAAAACAGCCGGCGGAACTGGTCGTCGTGGGCCAGCGCCTCGCTCAGGCCCAGGTCGTTGAACAGGGTTCGGCTATGCGCCACAAACTCCGGCGCTGCAAGCGGGGTGGGTGTCACCGGCACGTAATGACCGGAGAACACCTGGCGGGGCCGATGGTCGTGGCCATCGCCGCTGGCCTGAGGATCAGGCCGCAGGGAATTCAGCAGCGAATAGTCGGCCCGTTGTGCAAACTCCGCAAACGTGGTTGTTGGCACTGTGCCCCGGCGCTGAAGTGATCATCCTGGCGAACCTGCCCAGCAGGCGAGCCTGCAAGGCCGTTGCTACGCTCCGGCAGATCAGGGGTGTCAATGGGGTACAAGCGCGTTCTCCTCAAGCTCAGCGGCGAAGCGCTGATGGGTGAGCAGGGCTATGGCATCGATCCTGAGATCGTGCAGTCGATTGCCTCAGATGTGGCTGCCTGCGTTGCAGGTGGCACCCAGCTGGCGATTGTGGTGGGTGGTGGCAACATCTTCCGCGGCTTGAAAGGATCGGCCGCTGGCATGGACCGGGCCACGGCTGACTACGTCGGCATGCTGGCCACGGTGATGAATGCCATCACCCTCCAGGACGGCTTGGAGCGGGCAGGTGTTCCCACCCGGGTGCAGAGCGCCATTTCCATGCAGGAGGTGGCTGAGCCCTACATCCGCCGCAAGGCGATCCGCCACATGGAAAAGGGCCGGGTGGTGATCTTCGCCGCTGGCACTGGCAATCCCTTTTTCACTACAGACACCACCGCCGCCCTGCGGGCTGCGGAAATCGGTGCGGATGTCGTTTTCAAGGCCACCAAAGTTGACGGCGTCTACAACAAAGATCCCAACAAGCACACCGATGCGGTGCGCTTCGAGAGTCTCTCCTTCCTGGAGGTACTCAGCTCCGAGCTGGAGGTGATGGACGGCACCGCCATTGCCCTCTGCAAGGACAACTCCATTCCCATCGTGGTATTTGATCTGTTCGGCCCCGGCAATATCGGCCGCGCCGTGGCCGGATATCCGATCGGCACCCGTATTCACCCCTGACGCCAGCCATGGAATTGGAAGCCAGCATGCGCAAGTCGTTGGAATCGACCCAGCGCACCTTCAACACCATCCGCACGGGTCGGGCTAACCCCTCCCTGCTCGACAAGATTTCCGTGGAGTATTACGGCGCTGAAACGCCGCTTAAATCGCTCGCCACCCTCTCCACCCCTGATTC
>CAZKER010000067.1:0-10441 GCA_964551845.1 uncultured Cyanobium sp. | reverse complement strand
GTCGTCTACTCCGTCGCCCACAAGCCCCACGCGCAGTGAGCGCCGCGCTCGACCTGCGGACCGAACGGTTGCTCCTTCGCCAATGGCGCGAAGAGGACCTCGAGCCGTTCGCCGCGCTCAACGCGGATCCGGTCGTGATGGAGCACTTCCCGAGCACGCTCACGCGCGAGCAGAGCGACGCGTTCGTCGATCGCATCCGAGCCGCGTTCGCCGAGCACGGCTACGGGCTGTGGGCTCTGGAGGTGCGTGAGACCCGCGCCTTCGTGGGCTTCTCCGGCCTTGTCCCAGGCCATCGAGGCGTTCCAGGTCACCCGGCAGCCCCCCACCAGGCCCGCGGGGTTCTCCCCGTGGAGCTCGGCAATGGCGATCAGGCGCGGGTCGGCGGCGTCGATCTCCACCACCTCGATGAAGGAGCCTCCCGCTTCAGCTCGGCGGTGCAGCAGGTGATGGCTGCTGCGCTGGGAGCGCCAGCGGCCGCAGCTCAGGCGAAAAAAGCTCAGGGCGTCGGCGATCGACTCGGGGCGGATTGCGCTCACGGGCGTGCTGGGGCTTTGGCGATGATCGCAAGCCGCGGCGATGAGGTCGCCCAGCTCCAGGTCGAGGGCTGCCCGGCCCAGGGGTACGGCCAGCTGCTGCAGCTGCCTGCCCGTCGCCTCCAATTGCTCCACCAGAACGGCCTGGAAGCAGGGGTCTTCGGCGAGCGCGGGCTGCTGGCTAGCCCAGGTGCGAATAGCGCCATGGTCTGGGATGGACCCTGTTGGCTGCTGGGCCGCGATCTCCTGCAGGGTGCGTAGGCCATGGGCCAGCAGACGCAGGTGGTGGCGCTCTAAGGCTGGCAGGAGGGTGGCCTCCAGCTCGGCAAGTTCCGCTGGTGTCAGCGGACTTTGGGCCTGGGGCGGCTGCGATTCAGGCGTCATGGACGGGAATCAGGCGGAAGCCGCAGGAGTGACCTTTCTCCAGGCGCCACTGCACCCGATCCACCTGACAGTCGGGGAAGGTGTGGCGAATCAGCTGCAGCTCCTGGTCGCAGACGCAGGGGAATTGCTCGGCTATGCGCATCACTGAACAGTGAAATTCACTGATAACCCAAGCCTGAGGGTTCTCGGCATCTTGAGAGCATTCCGCCAAGTAGCCCTCCTGGCGGCGCAGCTCCACAAGCTGTTCGAGTCGCTCATGCAGCGATCCAGCGCCGATACGGATGCGGTAAGCGTCTGCCTGCTGAATGGCTTGTTGTTCCAGGAGTACTTGCAGGGTTTCAGGCGGCAGGTTGCCAGCTAGGGATTGCAGCAGGCCCATGGCGAAATGATCGCTGCCATCGGGAAACTGCCCCTGTCCTTTGGCAGTGAGGCGCCAATGATTGCTGGGCCTGCCGGGGCCCTCAGCTGCAGGGCTGGCCTCGACCAGGCCGTCGTCCTCTAGGCCCCGCAGATGGCGGCGCACCACTTGAACGGACATTGACAGGTGAGTGGCCAGGGCGCCTGCGGTGGCCTCGCCATGCCTAAGCAGCAGGTTGAGGACCGTATCCCGAGTGGATGCCGGATCGGAGTGCTGGCGAGTGATCTGGGGAATGGCTCTCACGGCAGAGGCCGGGTGCGGTCACGATGCCACGTCTGGAGGGTTGTTGGGGATGGGCGCCCCGCCGCTGGCCCTGGTGTCTTAAGCTCAATCACTAACGAAACCAAGTTGTTTCGTAATGGCCGGCTGGTCAATTCTCGACTGGCTTCCCCTGGCGGCGCATCCCATGGCGCTGTTTGACTACCGCCTTCCGATCACCTTCCCTTTCGAGCCATGTCCGACGCCCCGGCCAGTTCGACCGCTGAGAGCCCCGCAGAGACTTCGCCTGCCCACTCCGACAGCCTGGAGGTGATCCGTAAATTTGCCGAAACCTACGCGCAGCGCACCGGCACCTATTTCTGTAGTGATCCCGGCGTGACTGCCGTGGTGCTGGCCGGTTTGGCCAAACACAAAGACGAGCTAGGCGGGGCCCTGTGTCCCTGCCGTCACTACGAGGACAAGCAGGCAGAGGTTTCCCAAGCTTTTTGGAACTGCCCCTGCGTGCCAATGCGTGAGCGTAAAGAATGTCATTGCATGCTGTTTCTCACGGAAGACAATGCTTTCCGCGGTGACCAGCAGACAATTTCTCTAGACGAAGTTAAAGCCCTTACTGCCGGCTGAATCGGCTGACCGCGATGAGCACTGCAACTGTTGGCGATCTGGTGTCTCAGCCGTATAAACACGGTTTTGTCACTGATATTGAAACTGAAAAGATCGCCAAGGGTCTTAGTGAAGACGTTGTGCGTCTGATCTCATCCAAGAAAAACGAGCCTGAATTTTTGTTGGCCTTTCGGCTGCGGGCTTATCGCCAATGGCTGCAGATGCAGTCGCCAGACTGGGCGGCGCTAGGCCATCCGGCGATTGACTATCAAAATATTATCTACTACGCAGCTCCTAAGCAGCAGGAGAAAAAAGCCAGTCTTGATGAAGTTGATCCCAAGCTGCTGGAAACATTTGAAAAGCTTGGTATCCCCCTAAGCGAGCAGAAGCGCCTCTCCAATGTGGCTGTCGATGCGGTTTTCGATAGCGTCTCTATTGCCACCACCTATCGCGAAAAGCTGGCTGAGCACGGCGTGGTTTTCTGCTCCATCAGTGAGGCGGTTAAGGAGTATCCAGGCTTGGTGGAAAAATATCTTGGCACGGTGGTTCCCAGTAACGACAACTATTTTGCAGCTCTGAATTCGGCTGTTTTCAGTGACGGCTCTTTTGTTTTCATCCCCAAGGGCGTGGCTTGCCCGATGGAGTTGTCAACCTATTTCCGGATCAATTCTGCAGATACGGGTCAGTTTGAGCGCACTTTGATAATTGCCGAAGAGGGTGCTTCGGTTAGCTATTTAGAGGGGTGCACGGCACCGATGTTTGACACCAATCAGCTCCATGCAGCTGTTGTGGAGTTGGTGGTGCTCGAGGACGCTTCCATCAAGTATTCAACTGTTCAGAACTGGTATGCCGGTGATGAGAGTGGCGTGGGTGGTATCTATAACTTTGTGACCAAGCGCGGCCAGTGTCGGGGAGACCGCAGCCGCATCAGCTGGACCCAAGTGGAAACTGGATCGGCAATTACTTGGAAGTATCCCAGTTGTGTGCTGCAGGGCGCTGATTCGGTGGGCGAATTTTATTCGGTTGCCCTCACTAATAACTACCAGCAGGCTGATACTGGTACCAAGATGATTCACGTTGGTCCGCGGACCCGCTCAACCATCGTTAGCAAGGGCATTAGCGCTGGTCATTCTTCTAATAGCTATCGCGGTCTTGTGCAGATCGGCCCCAAAGCGGTAGGGGCTAAGAATTACAGCCAGTGCGATTCAATGTTGATCGGCGATCAAGCTGCTGCCAATACCTATCCCTATATCCGCTCGCAGCAGCCGGACGCCGCCGTGGAGCATGAGGCAAGCACGTGTCGTATTTCCGCAGATCAACTCTTTTACCTGCAAAGCCGGGGTATCGGTTTTGAAGAGGCAGTTTCGATGATGGTCAGTGGCTTTTGCCGCGATGTGTTTAACCAATTACCCATGGAATTTGCTGCTGAGGCAGATAAATTGCTGGCTCTCAAGCTTGAGGGTTCCGTGGGCTGAGCCGCAACGCTCTGTTCATTCTTTCCGTTCCACCATTCCCGCCTTTCCTTACCCGCTGTGATTCGCCCAGACGCCCCGGTTTTGCTCGAAATCAGTGACCTGCACGCGCGGGTTGAGGAGCAGCCAATCCTCAAGGGGGTGAACCTCACGATTCGGGCCGGTGAAATTCACGCGGTGATGGGGCGTAACGGCAGCGGTAAAAGCACTCTCTCCAAAGTGCTAGCTGGTCATCCCGCCTACACGGTGACGGCCGGATCAGTTTTTTATATGGGCGCAGACCTACTTGAACTGGCGCCGGAACAGCGCTCCCGCCTAGGTTTGTTTCTGGGATTTCAGTATCCGGTGGAGATTCCGGGGGTTAGCAACCTTGAATTTCTGCGAGTCGCTACTAATTCCCGCCGCGGCCAAAGGGGCGAGGAGGAGCTGGACACCTTTGCCTTCGAAGATCTCGTGCGCGAGCGGCTCAAGGTGGTGCAGATGGATCCGGCCTTCTTAGATCGGAGTGTTAATGAAGGCTTCTCCGGTGGCGAGAAAAAGCGCAATGAGATCTTGCAGATGGCGCTACTTGAGCCTCTAGTGGCGATCCTCGATGAAACCGATTCTGGCCTTGATATTGATGCACTGCGCATCGTGGCCGATGGGGTCAATCAACTCGCTGGCCCGGACAACGCCACCTTGCTGATCACCCACTACCAGCGCCTGCTGGATCTGATCACCCCCGACTATGTACATGTGATGGCCGCTGGTCGGATCTTGCGCACCGGGGGCAAGGAGCTAGCCCTAGAGCTTGAGCGCACTGGTTACGAATGGGTGGATCAGGAGCTGGCCAGCCTGGGCCGGGAACCTGCGGAGGTGGTGTGATGCCAGCTGTGGTCATGCCAAATACTGCTGACTGGCTCACCGAGCTTGCTGGCGTTCCCCTGCCGCTTCGCAGCCAGGAGGACTGGCGATTCACCGACCTGGCTGCCCTGCAGGCCTTGGCGCCCGAGCTCTGGATCGGTGCAGATCCATTTGGCCAACTCAGCTTGCCTGCCGGTATCAGCCTGATCGGAGCTGATGAAGCCCAGGTGTTGCAGCAGCAGGGGCTTAAAGCCACAGGCGGCGGCGATGCTTGGTCTGTGCTGTTAAATCAAGGGGCATCGCCCCGCTGTCTGGCCTTGCGGGTGGCTGGAGCAGCTGGACCGCTGCAATTGCATTTAGATGCCGGTGCGGCGCCGGGGCTGCTGGCTTTGCAGCTGGTGCTTGTGCTCGAGGAGGGCGCCAGCTTGGAGCTGCTGATTCAGCACGGCTCCAGTGGCCTCAATGCCACCAGCTTGGTAACGGTGGCCCAGCTCGCCCGCGGCGCCCAACTCAATCTGGGGCTGCTGGCGCCTGGCGATGCCCGCGCCAGCCTGCTCAGCCACCTTTCGATCAGCCAGGCCCCCGCCAGTTCCCTGCAAGTCACCACTGCAGTTGGGGGCTGGGCCCTCAGCCGGCTTGAACCCTGCATCAGCCAGCTGGAGGGAGCGGCCCAGACGCGACTGCGGGCCCTGCAGCTGGTGGATGGCCAGGAGCTGGCAGATACCCACAGCCAAGTGCGTTTTGAAGGTCCCGACGGACAACTCGACCAGCTCCACAAGGTGGTAGCTGATGGTGCTGGTCGCAGCGTGTTCAACGGGGCCGTGCGGGTGCCGCGCAGCGCCCAGCAAACCAACGCCGCCCAGCTCAGCCGCAGCCTGTTGCTCTCAGATCGGGCCCGGGTTGATACCAAGCCCGAGCTAGAAATCGTCGCGGACGATGTCAAGTGTGCCCACGGCGCCACCATTAGTCGGCTGCAGCAGAACGAGCTTTTTTATCTGCAGAGCAGGGGTATTGGCGCCGAACAAGCCTCACGGTTGCTGTTGCGGGGCTACTGCGAGGAGGTGTTGCGCGAGCTTCCGGCGGCGGCGGCGGCCCTGAATCCGCTAGAGCTGCTGCTGCGGGAGCACCCATGACCACCACCAGCATCGCCACCGCAACCCCGCCGAGCCCCGAGGTGGTTGCCCAGAATCTTGCCGCTCTCACCCGGCCCGATTTCCCCCTGCTGGCCCAAACGGCCTGCCTGGGCCAGCCGCTGATCTATCTCGATTACGCCGCCACCAGCCAGAAGCCCCGCCAAGTGCTGGCGGCGCTGCAGCACTACTACGACCACGACAATGCCAACGTGCATCGCGGTGCTCACCAGCTCAGTGCCCGCGCCACTGAAGGCTTTGAGGCAGCCCGCAGCAAAGTTGCCACCTTCATAGGTGCGGCCAGTGCCCGGGAGATCGTGTTTACCCGCAATGCCAGCGAGGCGATCAACCTGGTGGCCCGCAGCTGGGGTGAGGCCAACTTGAGCCCCGGTGATGAGGTGTTGCTCACGGTGATGGAGCACCACTCCAACCTGGTGCCCTGGCAGCTGCTGGCGGCGCGCACTGGCTGCGTGCTGCGCCATGCGGGCCTCACCGAGAGCGGTGAGCTGGATCTGGAGGATCTGCGCTGTCAGATCAGCGAGCGCACCAAGCTCGTGAGCCTGGTGCAGGTGAGCAACACCCTTGGTTGCCTTAATCCGATTGAGCAGGTGGTGGAGCTGGCCCACGCTGCCGGCGCGTTGGTGCTGGTGGACGCCTGCCAGAGCCTGCCCCACCTGGTTGTGAATGTGGCCCAGCTGGGCTGCGATTTTCTGGTGGGCAGCTCCCATAAGCTCTGCGGCCCCACCGGTATGGGCTTCCTCTGGGCTCGCGAGGAGCTGCTTGAGGCGATGCCGCCCTTCCTGGGCGGAGGCGAGATGATCCAGGACGTCTATCTCGATCACAGCAGCTGGGCTGAGTTGCCCCACAAATTTGAGGCGGGCACCCCGGCCATCGGTGAGGCGATCGGTATGGGCGCTGCTCTCGATTACCTGAGCGCCATTGGTCTCGAGCGCATCCACGCCTGGGAGCAGGTGCTCACCCGCCAGCTGTTTGCGCGTCTCCAGGCGATTGAGGGGGTACACATCCTGGGCCCCAGCCCCGAGCAGCAACCCGATCGTGGCGCCCTTGCAGCCTTCACGGTGGATGGTCTGCATGCCAACGACATCGCCGCCCTGCTGGATTCGGCCGGCATCTGCATCCGCAGCGGCCACCACTGCACCCAGCCCCTGCACCGCCTCTACGGCATCCCCGGCTCAGCTCGCGCCAGCCTGGGCTTCACCACCACCCCTGAAGAGATCGACCGCTTTGCTGATGAACTGGAAGGCACGATCGCCTTCCTGCGCGAACACAGCTAGTTGGCTGTGGGCACCGCCAGCGCCTCGGCCTGTTGCTCAGCATTGAGCTGGTGAATCGCGAAGCAGGAGTGCAGGATGTCGGTGCTCTGCTGTGCTGTGCTGGCGTTTTCGAACCATTCCACCTGGGTCGCGGCAGGGGCATGGCCGGGGCGGAAGAAATCCATCACCCTGGAGCCGATCCCCCCATCCTGCTGGACCATGCCTTGATGCCCTGGAATGCCAATCCGCCAATCCGCCATGCCGCATCAGACGCTGACCCCCTTGCACCCTTGGCGATCGCTCGGGCTGGCTGTGGTCTTGGCCGCGCCGCTGCCCTGGAGTCCGGCGGTTGCGGCCCCCGGCCCGCTCCCTTGTGCCGTGCCGGCCGATCTCAGCACGCTCTCGGGCGACTGGCAGGCCGAGGCGCAGGCGCATGTGAACGGGGGAGTTGCGCCCAGCCTGCAGCGCTTGCAGTTGCAGGTGGGCCGTGACGGCCGCGTGCGGGGCCAGCGCAACTGGAGGGCGGTGCACACCGGCCCTGGGGCCGTGCAAGGCCACAACCGGCGGGGCCAGCCCTCTTCCCAGGCGGTGGAACCTCTGATCGGCTGGATCGAGTCCCGAAGCTGCCGGGTGCTGCTGGTCGAAACCGAAGACAGCGGCCGGGTGAGCGGTTGGCTGCGCCGCGATGCGAGCGGGCCGTTTCTGGAGCTTGAGATCAGCCAGAGCGGTAGCGGCGCTGTCGTGCTGTTCGCCGACTTCCGCCGCCTGGTCAGCCCTCAGGCGTCGGCGATGCCGCGCCCCTGATAGGCGCTGAGGCTGATGGCCCCATCGGTGCGCTGGCCCAGCTGGCCAAACCGCTGCGCACCAAGCGCGATCCGCGCTGCCACCTCGGCTGACGGGGCCGCCGCCAGCAGGGCCGGCAGTTCGGGTTCGATGAACCCCAGTAGGTAGGTGCAGAAGTCGTGCACCTGCTCGCGTCCACTGGGGCACCAGTGATGGATGCCCACCATCTGATTGCTCACGGCTGTGAAGCCCGCCTGCTCCAGCAAGGGCCCGAGGCGCGGGCCCGCATGGGCGTCGCCGTGGCGGTTGAAGTGGGCCACAAAGGCGCTCAGCAGAGCCTGGATCGCCTTGTCCGGGGGCGACACCCGGAGGCTGGTGTAGTCGGTTTCGGTTAGGTGGATCGTGCCGCCGGGCCGCAGCACCCTGCGCGCCTCCCGCAGCAGCGTCGATGGATCCCCCAGGTGCTCGATCACCCACACCAGCCGCACCCGATCGAAGTGCCCATCGGGCCAGGGCAGCGCAGCGCCATCGCCTACCACCAGCTCCACAGGGTTGGAGCTGGCCGCACCCAGCCCCAGTGCATCCAGGTGACTGTGTGCTCCGGCGATCAGCCGTTGCTGTCAAGCGCGTTGGTGCCCTGGATGTAGGGCTGTTCGCTCATGCCGTTAGGAGCGCAGCGGCATCGCCGGCCGCTCGCTCACCGGCTTCGATCGCCCCTTCGAAATAGCCCGGCCAGCGGGGGGAAGCCTCGCTGCCGGCCCAGAGCACCTGCCCGTGGTTTGCGGCTGTTAGCCGGGCAGGGCCCGTCCAGGTGCCAGGGATCACGAAGCTGGTGAAGGCGCCGCCGCTCCAGGGCTCGTTGTTCCAGTCCTGCTCCACCAGCTCAAGCGGCTTTGCCGCTTCGGGCCCCCAGTAGGCCACTAGGTCGTCTATGACCAGCTGCCGCCGCTGCAGGGCTGGCATGGCGCCAAGCCTCAAGGCGCGCTCGCCAGCGATGAAGCCGGCCAACACGGCCGGCTGGCTTTCTGGAGGTCCGCTGTCGGCGGTGAGCTCCAGGAATGGCAGATCGCCGCTCCCCAGGCCGTTGAGGCCCTGCTCGCGCCAGAAGGGCCGGGCATAGATGGCCAGAATTTTGATCATTGCTCCCATCGGTGAGCGCTGCAGCAGGGATCGAAGGGCTGCGGGCAGGGCTGGCTCGAAGCGGATCGCCAGCCGCAGGGGTGGCGGGATGGCCACGATGGCGCTGGCGGCGTGATGCTGCTCCCCGCTGCTGTCCACCAGGCAAACGCCGTCGCTGTCTTGAACGATGGCTTGCACGGCCCGGTTCAGCAGCAGGCTGCCGGGCGCTTGGGCCTCCAGGGTTGAGGCCAGCCGCTGGGCGACAGCTCCGGCCCCGCCGCGCACCAGCCAGGCCTCCGGGCTCTCCGTCTGGGGGGCCACGGCCTGGGTCCAGGCCAGGTGCAGGATCGAAGCCTCCCAGGGTTCAAAGCCGCCGGAGCCGCCCATGCGGCAGAGCCAGTCGAGGGGCAGGCGGGCCACGGGGACGGTGGTGTGCCGCTCGGCCCACTGCGCCACCGTGAGGCGGTCGAGCTGCTCGGCATCGGGCGTGCGCCAAGGCTGGAGAGGATCCACTTGGGCCACCAGGGCGGTGAAGGCCCGCTGCAGGAGCTGAAAGGCGTCCAGCTCCGCTGCAGTCAGGCCGAGGCTCTCAGGTTTAAAGAAGAGATGGCTTGCCGCAAAGTCTTTTGCCAGGGGTGCTTCCACCCTTCTGCCGCGCCAGTGGAAGACGCCGCGGTCGCCGTAGTGGCTGGCAAAGCGCTCGAGTGCCAGCTCGTCTAGCAGGGCCGCGAAGCGGTGGTGGCTGGCGCCGCCCCACTGGCCGCCCAGGTCAATGACGCTGCCATTGGCGGTGGTGGTGCTCAGCATGCGCCCGCCCACCCGGCTCCGGGCTTCCAGCACCCGCACCGCGCGGCCGGCGCTTTGCAGCCGGCGGGCAGCCACCAGGCCCGAGAGCCCGGCGCCCACGATCAGCACATCCACCTTTTTAGTCATGGCTTGATCGGCCGGGGGCATTGCGCCCAGATTGGCAAGCTTTGGCAGCGAGGGGCGTTGGGGTTCCGATGATTTCTGAGAGCCTGGGCCAGCCCCAGTTGTTTATGGCGGTGTTGGGCGGCCGGGCGCTGGGCTGCCATATCGAGCTGCACGATGTGCGCTTCGTGGCCGGCGCCACGATCGAGGCGGCGCTTCCGGAGCTGCGGCGGCAGTGGTTCGGGAGGCGTGAGGGCCTGCACCTGGACAGCTACCTAGCGGTGCGGGCGGTGGATGGCTACGCGGTGAGCCTCGGGCGCGAGCCGGCCGCGCCCCGGCCCGAGCGGCTGTGGTTTGTGAACCTGGGCGCCTACCGCCCCGATTGCCTCGCGGAGCTGCACCACTTCGGCCTGGTGGTGGCCCGCTCGCCCCAGGCGGCCAAGGCGGCGGCCAAGCGCCAGTGGCTGCGCGGCGCCCTGCAGCAGCACAAGGATGATCTGGTGGGCGTAGACGACTGCCTGGCGATCGAGCAGCTGGAGCTGCTGGGCGGCGGGCGCTGGCATGTGCGGCTGGAGCCCCACCCCGAGGGCCTGGGCCAGAGCCAGGTGCCGGACGGGTTTGGCTATCGGCTGATTTGAGCTGCCCGCCCCCAGGGATGATCAAGGGCTGATCCGCACCTCCCGCAGCCATGAACATCGACGGCAAGGCCTGGCGCACGATCTGGCTGGAGCCGGATGGCAGCTCGGGCTCCCACGCG
>CAZKER010000066.1:0-5623 GCA_964551845.1 uncultured Cyanobium sp. | reverse complement strand
GCCCCTGTCTCAACTCACTTGATGGCCGCAACAGCCGCCGCCGGAACGGTTTTGATCACCGGCACCACCACGGGGGTGGGTCTCAATGCCAGCAAGGCCATGGCGGAGCGCGGCTGGCATGTGGTGACCGCCAACCGTGATCCCGTCAAGGCCGCTGCTGCCGCAGCCAGCCTAGGAATTCCTCCGGATCAGCTCAGCCATCTGCGTTTTGACCTCGGCGATCTCGACAGCGTGCGGGTGGGAGTTGAAACATTGGTGGCATCCCTTGGACGACCTCTAGACGCACTTGTGATCAATGCGGCCGTCTACAAGCCCCGGTTGAAGCAGCCCGAGCGCTCCCCCCAGGGCTACGAGATTTCGATGGCCACCAATCACCTGGGGCACTTTTTACTGATTCAGTTGCTGCTTGAAGACCTGCAGCGCTCCAGCCACCCCTCACGGCGGGTGGTGATTCTCGGCACCGTGACGGCCAACTCCAAGGAACTGGGCGGCAAGATTCCGATCCCTGCTCCAGCCGACCTGGGCGACTGTGCCGGCTTCAGGGCCGGATTCAAGTCCCCCATCGCCATGGCCAATGGCAAGGCCTTCAAACCTGGCAAGGCCTACAAGGACAGCAAGCTCTGCAACATGATCACGACCCAGGAGCTACATCGTCGGCTCCACGAAAACACTGGAATTGTGTTCAGCTCGCTCTACCCGGGATGCGTTGCCGACTCGCCCCTATTTCGCAGCACGCCGCGTGCATTTCAAACGATCTTTCCCTGGTTTCAAAAGAACATCACCGGCGGTTATGTGAGCCAGGCTTTGGCGGGGGAGCGGGTCGCCCAGGTGGTAGCCGACCCGGATTTTTCTGCCTCAGGGGTTCACTGGAGCTGGGGTAACCGCCAAACCAAAGACGGTCAGCAATTCAGCCAGGAGCTTTCAGACAAGGCCAGCAACCCTGAAACGGCGCAGACCTTGTGGGATGAATCAATGAAGCTGGTGGGGCTTGTCCCTGGCTAGAAGCGGCGACGGAAGGCGTCGTTGCTACGGCTAGAGCTGTCTTCGGCAAAGCTCAATTTCCACACGTTGCGGCTAAGCCGGCGGGCTTTGAGGCCGCCGCGCTCGACAGTTTCACTGGTAGGACGGGCACCAAGCAATTGACTCACTTCAGACGTGCTGAGAGGGGCTCCGGTCTGGACTGCCAACTGGGTGAGCTCGAGGCGCTGCCTGAGGGCTGCCAGATCGGCCTGGCCACCGTCTTCGGCCTCAGACCACAGCCAGGGCAGGTCTTGGGGCGAACCGGCCAACTTCTGCATTAGCCCCAAACCAATAAAAGCCAGCGCTTGCTCTGGCTTGACGCCCTGGGCTGCGGCCTCAGCCATCCATTCGGGCATCGGGCCATTACTGACAGTGTCGCCGGCGGGCATGGGCTCGGCCTGGGCAGCCCGAGTGCGGGTGGAGCTGGAAGCGGTGCGGCGGGTAGCCATGGACGTCCCCTGAACGTTGGCCGGACGGTACCGGCTCAGCAGCGATGGGCAAGGGGCAGGAGGCTTCAGGGTTAAGATCCAGCCGCAGCAAAGCCGATTTGAGGGCTAGCTGTTCGAAGGATTTCCCCTTGCCCTCCCGCCTTCCCTCCCGTGACGACCTGGCAATGCGCCGGCGTAGGGAGATGGCGCTTGGATCAAGCTCCAGTGGCGGCACGCAGATCACCGGCACCCAGGTTGGTACTGAAAGCTCAGGTGCCAGTTGTGTGATCACCACTGACAGCGAAGGATCCCGGCTGGCACGCCAATCCAGCCAAGTGCAGTCGATCGAGCTACGCACCTACGTATTTCTCGACTCATTGCAGCCCCAGCTGGCGGCTTACATGGGCACAGTGAGCCAGGGGTTCTTGCCCATTCCTGGTGATGCCTGCCTGTGGCTGGAGGTATCGCCAGGAATGGCGGTCCACCGAGTCACCGACATTGCTCTTAAAGCCAGCACGGTGCGGCTTGGCCAGATGATCGTGGAGCGGGCCTTCGGCTCATTGGCGCTCTACCACCGCGACCAGAGCAACGTGCTCCACTCGGGCGACGTCGTGCTCGAGGCCATCGGCAGCCGGGTGGAGCGCCGCAGCCGCTGCGAGGTCAGCTGGACCGAGATAATCCGAGCGATCACCCCAGACCACGCCGTGCTGATCAACCGGCAGAATCGCCGCGGCTCAATGATTCAGGCGGGCATGAGTATGTTCATTCTGGAAACAGAGCCTGCCGGCTATGTGCTGATCGCCGCCAATGAGGCCGAGAAGGCATCCAACATCACGGTAGTGGACGTAAAAGCCGTAGGCGCCTTTGGCCGCCTAACCCTGGCGGGCCGAGAAGGAGATGTGGAGGAGGCAGCCGCAGCAGCGATGCGGGCGATCAGCCACATCAACAACAACGCCAGCTGAGCCAGGAGCTTGCTCTTACGGCAAAAACTCAGGCCAACAACTCCAGCAGCCGGCGCAACTCAGGGGCAAGCGCCCTGGCCGCCTTACCGCGGCTGCCGAGCTTAGCCTTGAGGTGGGCACCCATTAAGGCGTAGGAGCTACCAGCCTCTCGCACATAAAAAAGGCTGTCGTACCCTGGTCCATGGCCCTGGGGAGCACGCAGGATCAAGCCACGGCAGATGCCCTCAGCCTCGGCCCTGGTCGTACCGGATGGATCGGCCAGGGCCATGGCGCTGCGAAAGCTGGCTCCCCGATAAAGGCCGTCGCCCATCTCCTTCAATAAGCGGTGAATGCGCTCGTGGTCAGTGGGGGCGTAGCGGGCCGAAAAAATACCCGGAGCGCCATCTAGTGCATCCACCTCGATACCCGAGTCGTCAGCGAGGGCCCAGTGGCCTGTGAGACGTGCGACAGTCTCTGCCTTGAGGCGGGCGTTTGCGAGATAGGTCGCTCCGGTTTCCTCAATCTCGAGACCGGCTGGCTGGGGCAAAACATCCAGCTCCACGAGCTCGAGCATGGCCCCGATTTCGGCCACCTTGTGGGGGTTGCCACTAGCAACGACCAAGATCGGCATTCAGCTGGGATCGATACAAGTCATTGTCCCCCAAGGGGGTGTCAATCTCGGCTCTACCAGGCCTACGGTTGGTAAACGCCCTAAACCCCGCTTTATTGGGTTCCAGGGGGTTACGGATGGACCCAAGCCTGATTCTGCAGAACCTGGTGAGCCCGCCGGTACTGTTTTTTTTCCTCGGCGTAACCGCCGTACTGGTGGGATCGGATCTGGAGATCCCAGCCCCGATCCCCAAACTCTTCTCCCTTTACCTATTGCTGGCCATAGGTTTTAAAGGTGGCTTGGAGCTGCAGCACAGCGGCCTAGGCGGCCAGGTGCTGCCCACGATCGCCGCCGCCATGGCGATGTCACTGCTGGTTCCGCTTTATAGCTACCTGGTGCTTAAAACCCGGCTAGATGGGTTTAATGCCGCCGCGATTGCAGCCACCTATGGATCGATCAGTGCGGTGACCTTCATCACCGCCGAGAGCTTTCTAGAAACCCAGAACCTGGCCTTTGATGGCTTCATGGTTGCCGCCCTGGCACTGATGGAATCCCCAGCCATCATTGTGGGGCTGCTTTTAGTCAAATTGGCAGCCCCTCCTCAACAAGGCGATGCCCAGAAGATGCGCTGGAGCTCCGTGCTGCGGGAGTCCTTTTTAAACAGCTCAGTATTCCTGCTGGTGGGGAGCCTGGTGATTGGCTTGTTAGTGGCTGCATTCAGCCCGGCCAGCATCGAAAAAATGCTGCCTTTCACCGACAAACTTTTCTATGGATCCCTGAGCTTCTTCCTGCTGGACATGGGGATCGTTGCGGCCCAGAGAATCAGGGATCTACGGCAAGCAGGGGCCTTTCTAATCGGCTTCTCGGTGCTGATGCCACTTTTCAATGCCCTTGTAGGCACCCTGATCGCCCGAGGACTGGGACTAGGCCCTGGCAATGCCCTGCTGTTTGTGGTGCTGTGCGCTAGCGCCTCATACATCGCGGTGCCAGCAGCGATGCGGATGACAGTGCCGCAGGCCAATCCCAGTTTGTATATATCGACAGCACTAGGAGTCACATTCCCGTTCAACATCATTGTTGGAATTCCCCTCTACATGGCCATGATCAACGCCCTGCTACCCGCTGCCGGATAAATCAATGAAACGCCTCGAACTGATCCTCAGCGAGCGGGAGCTAGATGCGGTGATCCAAGCCATGGAAGTCGCGGGTGTGCCCGGGTACTCAGTGGTCAGACACGTCACTGGCAAGGGTCCGCATGGCTCAGTGTCCGAGGGCATGGAATTCAGCGGCCTAGGCGCCAATGCCCATGTGATCGTTTTCTGCGAAGCAGATTTGCTGTCGGCATTGCGAGCAGCAATCCGCCCCCTTTTGACCTATTACGGCGGAGTGGCGTACGTAACAGACGCCGAGGCCCTTTAAGTGCTGGGCAAGCAAATTTTGCCAAAAACAGAACTAGCCGAGCTGAAACTCCTTACCAGCACTACAAGAGCAAGCATTGCCTAACGTTTTGTGATGCACCGATCAGCCTGCCTTATCTAAAAGCGACGCAACAGTGATGGTCGGTTCCGACCAAATGGCTTGACGGGGGGTTTGGCTGCCGACCATGGTTGCGAGCGAACATTCCACCCCCCTCCACCAGGAGCAGGTAATGGCAACTGAATCCATGGGCATCGCCCTCGGCATGATCGAAACTCGGGGGCTGGTGCCCGCGATCGAGGCGGCTGACGCCATGACCAAGGCCGCCGAAGTGCGCCTGATTGGTCGTGAATTCGTCGGCGGCGGTTACGTAACCGTTATGGTGCGCGGTGAAACCGGCGCCGTCAACGCTGCTGTGCGCGCCGGGGCCGATGCCTGCGAGCGCGTGGGCGACGGTCTGGTGGCCGCGCACATCATTGCCCGCCCCCACCGCGAAGTGGAGCCTGCCCTGGGCAATGGCAACTACGCCGGTCAAAAGGATTGAGTTTCTCAGCTGCTGACGCGCTGAACCATCTCAAACCCTTACCCGCCCATACCGGAGAAACTCCATGAGCAAGAAGTACGACGCCGGGGTCAAGGAGTACCGCGACACCTATTGGACTCCTGATTACGTCCCCCTAGATACCGACCTGCTGGCGTGCTTCAAATGCACCGGCCAGGAAGGTGTTCCCAAGGAAGAAGTTGCCGCTGCTGTGGCCGCTGAATCCTCCACCGGCACCTGGTCCACCGTGTGGTCCGAGCTCCTCACCGATCTCGACTTCTACAAAGGCCGCTGCTATCGCATCGAAGACGTTCCTGGCGACAAGGAAGCCTTCTACGCCTTCATCGCCTATCCCCTCGACCTGTTCGAGGAAGGATCGATCACCAACGTGCTGACCTCCCTGGTCGGCAACGTGTTCGGCTTCAAGGCACTGCGCCACCTGCGTCTGGAAGACATTCGCTTCCCGATGGCGTTCATCAAGACCTGCATGGGTCCTCCGAACGGCATCGTGGTTGAGCGCGACCGGATGAACAAGTACGGCCGTCCTCTGGTGGGCTGCACGATCCAGCCGAAGCTCAGAATCTCCGGCAAGAACTACGGCAGGGTTGTCTATGAATGCCTCCGCGGTGGCCTCGACTTCACCAAGGACGACGAGAACATCAACTCC
>CAZKER010000065.1:0-1517 GCA_964551845.1 uncultured Cyanobium sp. | reverse complement strand
CCTGTGCGACGGCCACAGGCAGCTGGTGGATCATCACCAACACGGCAACGATGAACAGGGGCAGTGCCCACGGGGTAGCCCAGAGCATCCGCACTGGGCGCCGTCCACCAGCGGGCTGCTGTCCAGCAACCATTTGTACCGCAGGGATGGCCTGCTGGTACTGGAGGATGCGCAGCTCCTCCAGTTTCCCGA
Organism: uncultured Cyanobium sp.; assembly: GCA_964551845.1. Classification (GTDB taxonomy): domain Bacteria; phylum Cyanobacteriota; class Cyanobacteriia; order PCC-6307; family Cyanobiaceae; genus Cyanobium_A. The sequence continues at coordinate 1,325 of CAZKER010000065.1, read as the reverse complement.
GCCCGGATCCCAGGGTCAGCAATAGTGGCACGTTGGCTGGCTCGGTTGTCTGGAGCGCCTCATGCGCAATGGCAGCCCCCTGCGAATGGGCGACAACCACCACTTGGCGGCATTGCCGGGCGAGCCACTGTAGATCACAGCGCACATGGTGTACCGCAGCGGCCCGTTCGATAGGACTGGAAAGCAGGACGTAGCTGTCGCCCAGGGTGCCTGTAAGTGTCAGCAGTACTCCAGAAAGCCATTTGCGCAATGGAGCGATTGGTAGGACAGCAAGCAGGGCCAACAATGCCACTAGCACTTGCAGCAGCGCCGCGAGCGGGATGGAGGACAGATAGCCGGTCGCAGCGCGGGTCTTTCCCCAGACGCTGGCGGCAAGCCTCACCCGCTTACCCGCGTGGGAAAGGATGACCCACGTTCCGACGGTGAGCAGCCAGCCTGCAATCTGGCGGAAAGGCGGCCGCCGGAACTCTGACGCCCACCAACTTTCGGCGAGCAGCCACTTCGACGGGCCGGTAGCCGGGCAGTCCATGCTGATCAGGACATGGGCGGGCTGGGCATCTTGCAGCAGCGGAGGCGCCAGAATCGAGTGCTCGATCCGCAACTGCCCACGGGCGGTATTAACCCCGGTATTAACCCCATCAGCACCGGGTTGCTCCAGCCAATCCCGCAGCCATTTGATCATGGGCGTGGCAAAGCGCAGCAATGTGTCGGCCTGCGGCTGTTCACCAATGCCGTGAACGAAGAGCACACCCAATTCGTGTTTAACGTCCTCCCTCGCTGAGGCTGTGCCTTCAGTCATTCGCAGGTATTGCGTTGAAGTTCTTGACGAACAACGACGATTAAAAAAGGTGGGGTAGTGCAGCCATGTAACAGGAACCTGAATCGGTTCGCCCGCCATTGACCGCAACCAATGAAGTTCTGCTCATGGAACCCGCCTCAGCTTCGATGGAACATGGGGAGTCTGCCCCTTGAGTGATCCATGTGACAAGGGTGGCGAGAGATGCATCGAGACTTTTAGCGACCTCACCTGAGGCCTGGCAGCGGGCCATGCCAACGGACCCAGGCTTGCTGATCCCCATCGGGAGATCAACAGCACAGCCACCTTCAACGACGGGTGCTGAGCTTGGAAAAGACCTTCGTTTCTGCTTCATGGCGGGCAGCAGATCGGCCAAGGCCGACATCCAGATTCGCCGCTCAATTCATGATGAACGTCAGCTTTATGGAAGCGTCGGCATTGAGTGTTGTCGGCCAAATTCAGACCTTGGCCTCAACTTCGGAAGTTGACGACATGAGCCGGGAAATTTCCCGGCATAACTGGGATTGGC
>CAZKER010000064.1:0-2482 GCA_964551845.1 uncultured Cyanobium sp. | reverse complement strand
AACGTTCGCTCGGTTAGCAAGAACGCTGCACCGCACGGTCTTCTACACCAAACTCACGGGCCAGATAAGGCGTAGCCGGCACGAGAACCTCTTCAGCGAGCTGTACTGCAACCAGGGGCAGATTCAGTTTGCGGGCCGCAGAGCCCGCCGATGTGAGTGGGGTGGGAATCACAACGCGCGGCAGTAGGGGTGATCCAGCAGCTGCTCGAACACCTGCAGCACCCACTCCAGTTCCAGGGCCACGGCCTTGGGCAGGACCAGCTCCTGGCAGGATTCGATCAAGCCGCCATCAGGTCGGCAGAACGGCTGGCACGGCAGCCTCATGCCGATCGGCGCCATGCTGACCCCAGAGTCCGACTCTTAAAGGTCATAACCATGAAAGTGACCGTTGAGCTTTCGGATCAGGAGATGGCTGAAGTTCTTGGCCTGCCCGTGGTCTTGTCTACGTGAGCTCCCCGAGCTGCTGATCCGCGAAGCCCACCACGGCGCGCGCCACCTCCAGGGCCAGCGCCCCATCGCGTGCGTCGAACAGATCCACCGGAGCCTCATCGCCATCCGGGTAGCGGCTGGCGGTGGTCATCCGCTGCAGGGATTTCAGCGGCAGTTGGCGCAACGGGGTGGTCTCAATGCCGAGCAGCTCCAGAGCCGAGAGCAATCGCTCGATCGAGTGGGTTCGCTCCGGCTCCTGATCCAGAGCCAGCAACACCGCCTTATCGCTGTGGGCCTGACGCAGCCAGGCGTGCAGACGGCCTGTCATGGCTTCTGGGTGGGCTGCAGACGGATCGCATCGCGGCAGATGCCCCGCCACCAGGGATCGTCGCCTCGCTGACGCTCCAGCCAGCGGCCCTGGCTGAGGCCGATCACGTCGTCGGCCAGGCCGGTTCCCAACATGGCCTCGGCCAGCTGGTCCGCGGTGCCCTGATCCGGCGCCACCGCCAGCAGGTCCACATCGGAGCGCGCATCCCAGTCACCACGGGCCAGGGAACCGAACAGCCACACCTCGGCGCCAGCCTTTCCGGCCAGCAGAGGCTCGATGGAGCTGCGCAAAGCCTCGATGCGTTGGTCGCGCAGCCGCTTGCGGATCTCCTGCACGCTCGCCATCGGCCCGCCTCGCCTCGATCAATCGAGGTTAGGAGCAGCTTCAGCGGGCCGCAGTCAAGCCGTCTATGGGAGTGGGGCGGGAATCACAACGCGCGGCGGCAGGTTGAACTAGCGCAACGCCTTGGAAATGATCACCCGCCCCTTGCTGGTCATCGAGCAGGGATGACCTGGTAAGGCCAGCCGCGCTGAACATCTGTCACCCCCGGTAGCGTGGAGTGGTTCCGATCCACACCCATTGCTGCCCTGCTGCAGCTCCCCGTGGGAGAGCGGCTGGCACTGGCGATAGCCCTCTGGGACAGCCTGGATGAGGAGGGCCGCAGCGAAGCACTGCCCATGGATGGGGAATTGTGCGCAGAGCTGGACCGTCGCTGGGCGGCTCACCTGCAGAATCCAACAGCGTCCGTTCCCTGGGAGAAGGTGCGCAACCAGTTGGGACTGGGATGAAGCGCGCGGTCCGCTTCCTGCCGGAAGCACTGGAAGACCTGCTCGCAAGCCAGCGTTGGTACGCCAGCCGCGAGCCAGGTCTCGGGCAGACCTTTGCAGAAGCCATTGGCGTTGCCGTGAAACGAATCGCGCAGAATCCAGCAAAGTTTCCGTGCGTGTATGGGGCAGTGCGTCGCCTGGTGGTGCGGCGATTCCCCTATGCCGTTTACTTCCGGGAGGTGAGCGATGAAATCCTGGTGCTCGCCATTCACGGACGCCAAGATCCCCGGCGCTGGCAAGACCGCACCTGATCATCTACAGATAGGGGCACGCCAGAGCCAGCCTCAATCAACGCCTGTGGTCAGCGAACCGCTTGATCGCGGCGCTCAGCCCGCATACAGCTCCTGCAGCCCCGCCTCCGTGGCCGCGGCCACGCCCCGCTCGGTGATCAGGCCCGTCACCAGCCGCGCCGGCGTCACATCGAAGGCCGGATTGAAGCCGGCGCTACCCGTTGGCGTCAGCTGCACCGTGGTGATCGCCCCATCCGGCGCCCGCCCCTGGATGTGGGTCACCTCCTCAGCGCTGCGGGCCTCGATCGGGATCTCGGCCACGCCATCGCCAATCGTCCAGTCGATCGTGGAGGCGGGCAGGGCCACATAAAAGGGCACGCCGTTGTCGTGGGCGGCCAGTGCCTTGAGGTAGGTGCCGATCTTGTTGCACACATCGCCGCGGCGGGTGGTGCGATCGGTGCCCACGATCACCGCATCCACCTGGCCGTGCTGCATCAGGTGGCCACCGGCGTTATCCACGATCACGGTGTGAGGCACACCCTCACGCCCCAGCTCGTAGGCCGTGAGCGAAGCGCCCTGGTTGCGCGGGCGGGTTTCATCCACCCACACATGGATGGCCATCCCGGCGCGATGGGCCTTGTAAATCGGTGCCAGGGCCGTACCCCAGT
>CAZKER010000063.1:0-21229 GCA_964551845.1 uncultured Cyanobium sp. | reverse complement strand
CCGGGCCGGCAATGGCGATGTGCACTAGCCCCACTGGCTTGTCAACACTGGCACCACCCGGGCCGGCGATGCCGGTCACGGCAATTGCCCAGCCAGCGCCGGTGGCACGGCGGGCGCCCTCGGCCATGGCAAGAGCCACCGGATCGCTCACGGCGCCGTGGCTTTCCAGCAGCGCCTGGGGTACCCCCAGCAACGCCTGCTTAATCGAATTGGCGTAGGCGATCACGCCGCCGAGAAACACATCAGAGGCACCGGGCACCGCCGCCAGCGCCGCACCCAGCCCCCCCCCAGTGCAGCTCTCAGCAACCGCCAGCGTTTCGCCGCGGCAGCGCAACTGCTCCAGCACCACACTGGCCAGGCTGTCGTCATCGGCGCCGAAGCAAGCGCTGCCGGAGCGGGCCCGGATCTGCGCCTCGAGCGGAGCCAGCAGGATCTGGGCTTCAGCAACGCTGCTTGCCCGGGCTGTGAGGCGCAGCTTCACCTCCCCGGCACCGGCGTAGGGAGCCACGGTTGGGTTCTCCAGGGCCAGCAGATCGGCCATCTGCTCAGCGAGGGCCGACTCAGACACGCCCCAAAAGCGCAACATGCGACTGGCGAACACTCCCTCAGCCAAGCCAGCCGAGCGCAGCCAAGGGGCGGCGCTGGCCGACCACATCGCCTGCATCTCACTGGGAACACCAGGAAAGGTGAGCAGCGTGAAACCTGGCTGGATGCCCGGGGCCGCAGGCGGACTCCAGATCATCCCGGGAGCGGTGCCGGTGGGGTTTGGCAACACTGCCGCCCCCTGCGGCAGAAACGCCTGCTTGCGGTTGCTGGGGGAACAGACGCGACCGCGCGCGCCGATACGAGCCTGGATGTCACTCCAGATCTCTGGGTGCTCCACCAGCGGCGTGTCAAAGGCAGCTGCGATGGCTTCCGTAGTGAGATCGTCTGGGGTCGGGCCGAGGCCGCCGGTTGTGATCAACAGCTGACAGCGACCTGCCGCTTCCCGCACGGCTGCCATCAGACGGGTGCGGTTGTCACCAACCACGGTCTGGCGCTGGTGGGGCAGGCCTAAGGCCGCCAACTGCTCCGCCAGCCAGCGGGCATTGCCATTAGTGATGTTGCCGAGCAGCAGCTCTGTGCCGATGCAGAGAATCTCGGCTGTCACAGCCTCACAGCTCCCGACTGGCCGCAGGCTGTTGCAAGGCTCGGCGCGTGCTGACGAGCACCCAGATCAACACGGCAGTGGCCAGGGCCAGCCAAAGGAAGCGCAATTCGGCATTAACCAGCACCAGGGCCAAGGAGCCCAACCACTGGGTGAAGGCATAAATCAACAACACTGTGCGGCGATGACTCAGTCCCGTCCGCAGCAGCCGGTGGTGCAGGTGGCGTCGGTCGGGATAGAAGGGTGAGTGGCCCTCGCTGAGGCGACCCATGATCACGGCCGACATGTCGGCCAGGGGCAGGGACAGAATCAACAAGGGCAGCAGCAAACTGACGCTGGTGAGCCCCTTGGCCGGGCCAACAATGCTGATCGCCGCAAGGGCAAAGCCCAGGAAATAGGAGCCGCCGTCGCCCATAAAAATACGGGCCGGGTTGAAATTGTGGCGCAGGAAACCCAGACAGCTGCCGGCTAAGGCCGCGGCCAACAAGCCGGCGGCAGGCTGATGCAGGCTGAAACTCACAGACAGCAAACCAACGGCGGCAATGCCGCTCACGCCCGCCGCTAATCCGTCGAGACCATCGAGCCAGTTAATGGCGTTGGTAATTCCCACCAACCAGATCAGCGTGGCCAGCAGGCTGAACCAATCTGGCAAAGGCAGCACCAGATCAGCCCCTCCCCACCAGCCCATGGGGATCTCGATGTTGCCGATGCGAACACCCTCGTTCCACACCACCATCGAGATGGCCAGCTGGCCGGCCAGCCGGGGCATGGGCGGCAGGGCATAGAGATCATCCGCCAGCCCGATCAGGAAAAAGCAGAGCGCGCCAGCCAGGGTGGTCCAGATCAACTGGTCCTTTTCAGCAGGCAGATCAGCAAAACCACCAAAAGCCCAGGTGAGCCCCAGGGCTGCACTGAAGGCGATAACAATGCCTACCCCTCCCAGTCGCACCATGGGCGAAGTGTGCTGCTTACGGGCATCGGGGGCATCCACAAGCCCCAAGCGGAGCCCAAAACGCCTTACCACCGGCACCACCAATGCCGTGCACACGGCGGCCACAGCAAAGGTGAGCAAAGCGGCCGCGTTAGGGCTGTAGGCGAGGGTCACTGAACCAGACCGAAGCAAGCCGAAAAATGGCCTTCAGGACCCACATTACGGGCGCCGAAGAGGATCAAGCGTGCTGCAGCTCACGGGCTGCTGCGTAAAGCGGGAAGCGCTCACAAAGTGCCGCAACCCGATCGCGGCAGCGCTGCTCAATAGCACTGTCTTCGGGGTTGAGCAGGCGATCGGCGATCACATCGGCCACTTCGTGGAAGGCGGCCTGATCGAAGCCTCGCGTGGTGCAGGCGGCGGTGCCTAGGCGCAGGCCACTGGTGACGAAAGGCGACTGGGGATCAAAAGGCACGGTGTTCTTGTTGGCAGTGATGTGTACATCACTCACCAGCAGGTCGGCCACCTTGCCGGTCATGCCGATGCCGCGCAGATCCAGCAGCACGATGTGGTTATCGGTGCCGCCACTCACCACGGCGATGCCGCGCTCCTGGATGCGCTCTGCCAGGGCTCGGGCATTAGCCACAACCTGCTGGCTATAGGCCTTGAAGGAGGGCTGCAGGGCTTCACCGAAGGCCACGGCCTTGGCGGCGATCACGTGCTCGAGGGGGCCGCCCTGGCTACCGGGGAACACGGCCTTGTCAAACTGCTTGCCGAATTCAGCATCGCGGCAAAGGATCAGGCCCCCGCGGGGACCACGCAGGGTCTTGTGGGTGGTGGTGGTGACCACGTCGCAGTGAGGCACTGGGCTGGGGTGCACGCCAGCCGCCACTAGGCCAGCGATGTGGGCCATGTCGGCCAGCAGGTAGGCGCCCACCTCATCGGCAATAACACGGAAAGCCTCGAAATCAATGGTGCGTGGGTAAGCGGAATAGCCGCACACGATCAGCTTGGGCTTGTGCTCGTGAGCCAGATTTCGGATCGTGTCGAAATTGAGCTGCTGGGTGTCGGGATCCACGCCGTAGTGAACGGCCTTGAACCACTTGCCGCTCACGTTCACGGGCGAGCCGTGGGTGAGATGGCCACCGTGGCTGAGGTCCATTCCCAGGATTGTGTCGCCGGGCTGCAGCAACGCAAGGAACACGGCGAAGTTGGCCTGGGCACCGCTATGGGGCTGCACGTTGGCCCAGGCAGCCCCAAACAGCTCCTTAGCCCGCTCAATCGCCAGCTCCTCGATCGCATCAACGTGCTCACAGCCGCCGTAGTAGCGCTTGGCGGGCAAGCCTTCGGCGTATTTGTTGGTGAGAACCGAGCCCTGGGCCTCCATCACGGCCCGGGAGGCGAAATTCTCGGAAGCGATCAACTCAAGATGGGTTTCCTGTCGCTGCAGCTCCTTTTTGATCAGCCCAGCGATGGCGGAATCTCCGGCAGCTAAGGACTGGTTGAGAGCAGCACCGCCGGGGTTGGCCATGGTGGAGGTTGAATTCGTTTGTTGATCGTAAAGACAGGGGCCCGGCTAAGGAGCACCCCATCTCGAACCCAACCCATAAAAAAACCGCCCGAGGGCGGTTTGAATTAAGACGCGCCTGGAGAGATTCGAACTCCCGACCCTCTGATCCGTAGTCAGATGCTCTAATCCGCTGAGCTACAAGCGCATGGGTCCATTTTCACCGCACGGAGGGCCCATCCGTCAAACACTCCGACATCCCCGCTTCCTTCCATGCCCATCCGCTGGTACGGCCCCACCAACCCCGAAGACCCCACCTACAGGCACTTCGAACGGATCGTGAACCTGACGCTCCACGCCGCCCTGTTCGCCGCCCTGAACAGCGGCCTCTGGTTGGTGCAGGAAATGCGTCACCCTTGGGCCCACCTCAACTGGCTCAGCTTGGGCTGGCTAGTGGTGTTGCTGGTGCACGCTGGCGTTGTAGTGGCCCTGCGTCCTGCCCCCCAGCCATGACCCTCTCCGCCACAGACCTCAAGGACCTGGAACTAGCACTGGCAGATCGCATTTATGTGCAAGTGGCCAGCTGGCACCTCTACCTCGGCGATGCCGGACTGGCCCAGACCCTGGCAATCGAATGTTCCGCCCGGCTGGACCAGGGCGCAGAAGTGTGTGCCCGCCAAGCCCTCGAGGCAGTACAGGTGCCGATCGGCTCCGGTTCCACCCGGCTGCCCCTGGCTCGGCTCGTGCCCGCCGGCCAGCTGCGAGATCTCGAAGAGGTGCTGGAGCCGTTTTGCCGATAAGGTTGCGCCACCTGGCGGCGGGCTGTGCTGGTCATTGAGGTCACCAACGCCCGCGACGTGGTGCGTCAACGACTGGGTCGCCTGGGCGGTCGCCTGATCGGCAAGGTCGTGGACGCCGAGGCCCAGGTTGAAAAAGCCCTGATTCAGGAGCTGGAGACCGCCTTCAAGGAATTCGGCATCGAGGCGCGCATCTTTTCGGTAGATGGCCCCCGGATGCTGGGCCGCTCGCACCTGGAGATTCCTGTGCAAGTGCGGGCTGAACGGGACGTTCGCCTCGACCCCTAGCGCCTCACGCCAATTCGAGGCAGGCGCTCCCGCAATTGGTCGGTCAGATCCTTGACCTCCGGCACCTGGGCCAGGCTGGCCACCAGGCCGTAAACCAACACGCCCACTCCTCCGGCAAAGCTGCACTCCAGCAGCCGTCCCCAGAGACCAGTAGGCCAGGCCACAGCGGCTGCCACAGCCCAGGACGCCAGGCCGGCCAGCACAGCAGCGCCGAATAGCAGCATCGTGTCGCGCAGCCACAGCCTCAGGGGCAGCCCACCGAGCCGGGTCTGCAGCGCCAGCAGCAAACCCACGCAGGTGATCAGGTTCACCGCCACCGTGGCCAGCACCAGGCCGGCGGCACCGCAGTAGAGCCCGGGCAGGAGCTGACCCTGGCCGGGCACCGGTCCGCCCACGAAGGCCCAGCAGAAGACCGCATTCAGCCCTATCCCCGCCATCGACCAGCGGAACGGGGTAACCCCATCGCCGAGGGCATAGAACACCCTCACCAGCACATCGCGAGCCAGATAGGCGGGCATGCCGATGCCGTAGGCCATCAGCAGATTGCCCACCAACTCCGCCGCACCGGCATTGAAGGCTCCCCGCTCGTAGATCAGCGCCACGATCGGCAAAGCCAGTGCCACCATCAACGCCCCCAGGGGCAGCATGCTGGCGTTGGAGAGCATCAGCCCCTGGCGGATACGGCCGATCAGCGCAGGTCGATCGGCCGGCGCCGTCAGCCTGGCGTAGACCGGCAGTAGCGGCACCAGCAGGGCATTGGAGAGCAGCCCCAGGGGCGTCTGCACCAGCAGGTTGGCGTAGCCCAGGCCCGCCGCCGCCGCCGGGATGCCCGAGGCGAAGAACAGGGACACGAACACGTTGATCTGCAGCATTCCCGACGAAAGGGTGGCGGGTCCCATCACCTGCAGCACCTCGCGCACACCGGGGTCCTTCCAGTCCCAGACCAGCTGAAAGCGGTGCAATCCTTGACGGGCCAGCGCAGGCAGCTGAATCAACCACTGCAGCACCGCCCCCAAGGTGGTGGAGCCGGCCAGCACCACGCCGCCCAGCACCGCGGTGGTGGGCAGTGTGATGGCTGCACCAAGCTGCCACCACAGAACGGCGATACCGGCGATCACGGCCACACTCGATAGCAACGGGCTCACCGAGGGCAACCAAAACTCATCAGCAGCATTGAGAGCTCCGAAGCCCAGGCCGATCAGCCCGGCAAATAGGGCCATCGGCGCCATCCAGCGCAGCTGCAGCACGGCGATGTCGTGGCGAGTGGCATCCAGGCCCGGCCCCACAAGGGTGATCAGGGGGCCAGCGAAAACCAGCAGCAACACCGTTACGCCGATCAAACCCGCCCCCACCAGGGTGTTGATCGCCGCCAGCACGTGGGCGCCTTCTTGGCGGGGCCTACGGGCCAGCACACTCACCATGGCGCTGTGGAACGGGCCGTTGATGCCACCCAGCAGGATCAACAGAAAGCCCGGCAGCACATAGGCGTAGTTGTAAGCGTCGTAAGCGGCACCTACACCGAAGGCTGCTGCAATGGCCTGCTGCCGCACCAGGCCGGCCAACTTGCTAAGGGCAGTTGCCACTGCCACAACCAGGGCAATGCGCCTGAGGGACTTCGCCATCCAGTGGGACCAAAGGCCCGGGAGTTGGCGGCAGTATGGCTGGCTTAGAACTACCCGCCATGGCCACCCGCGTGCTCAGCCTCGGTCCCCTGGTGGAGGGCACCTTGGTGAAGCGTTACAAGCGCTTCCTGGCCGATGTCGAACTAGCAAACGGCGAGGTGGTCACGGCCCACTGCGCCAACACGGGACCGATGACCGGGGTGCTGCACCCCGGCGGCCAGGTGCGCTTGCGCCATGCCCCTTCCCCCAGCCGCAAGCTGGCCTGGACCTGGGAGCAGGCCCAGGTGCCCGGCACCAATGGCACACCCATCTGGGTGGGCATCAACACGGCCCTGCCCAACCATCTGGTGCGGGCCACGATTGAGGCCGGCTGCCTTGAGCCCTGGCTGGGGCCGGTCGCCGCCATCCGGGCCGAGGTGCCCTACGGCGAAGGGCGCCGCAGCCGCATCGACCTGCTGCTCACCCCACCGGAAGGCGCCGCCGATCCGCGACCCGTTTACTTGGAGGTGAAAAACACCACCTGGACCATGGGAGAACTGGCCCTTTTCCCAGACACCGTGACCGAACGGGGCCAAAAACACCTGGTGGAGCTGATGGCTCTGCTGCCGGAGAGCCGGGCCGTTTTAGTGCCCTGCCTAAGCCGCGGCGACGTGACCCGCTTTGCCCCTGGCGACGCGGCCGACCCGCGCTATGGCGAACTGTTTCGCCAAGCCCTTGCGGCTGGCGTAGAGGTGCTGCCCTGCCGCTACAGCTTCACGGCCAGTGAGGTGAACTGGCAGGGTCTTGCCGCGGTGGAAACCCACAGCCCCTCCTGAGGGGCTGGCAAGACGCCACAATCCCGCGATGCTCCCGTTCCACTGGCTCACCCAGACCATCGCCCTGGGCTTGGGCATTTCGTTCAGCCCACTCAACATCGCCCTAGTGGCCCTGCTATTGCTGGGCCCCAATCCCCTACGACGCTGCACCACCTACCTGGGGGGCTGGATGCTTGCCAACGGCGGTGCCCTGGCCGCAGTGGTGCTGGTGGGCAGTCGCTTCAGCTGGGCCATGCAGCTGGGCAGCCGCGGCCAGGTGCTGATGGACCTGATTGGCGCCGGCGCCCTAGTGGCCCTGGGGCTGTTCCAGCTCACACCGGCAGCGGCCATAGGCGAGGAGAGCTGGGCGATGCAGCTGATGGGTCAGCTGCCCGAGCTCGACTGGTTTCCGCTGCTCGGGCTGGGGGCCGGTTGTGCCCTGATCAGCCCCGAAAATCTGGTTTTTTACGCCAAGGAAGGCGGCATGTTGCTTACCAACCACACCTCCCTGCGCGGCGATCTAGAGGTGGGCGCCGTGTTTGTGGCTGTGACTACCTCGCTGCTGCTACTGCCACCACTGGCTTGGCTGCTGAGCGGCGGCAGACTGCGCCAGCCCCTAACCCGTCTCAACGACTGGCTTGTGCATCGGGCCGAATGGCTGGTGGGGGTATTTGCCCTGCTACTTGGCATCTACCTGGGCTGGCAGGGAATTGAAGGCCTCCATCAGATGACCATGGGTGCCGCATCACTGCCCTGAGTGGCCCATAGAGTTGATTCACCGTGACTGAGCCGCTGTGGATACCCGCGCCTTTAAACGCTCCCTGCACCACTCGGAGCGCTACAACCGACGCGGCTTCGGCCTGGGCAATGAGGTGGCCGGCAGCCTGGAGCAGGCCTACCAAAGCGATCTGATCGCCAAGCTGCGGGAAAATGGCTACTTACTGGAACGCGGTCGCCTCACAGTGCGGCTTGCTGAGGCATTCGGTTTCTGCTGGGGCGTGGAGCGGGCAGTAGCCATGGCCTACGAAACCCGGCGCCACTACCCCACTGAACGGATCTGGATCACCAACGAAATCATCCACAACCCCTCAGTCAACGACCACCTGCGGGAGATGGACGTGCTGTTCATCTCCGTTGAAGACGGCGTAAAGGACTTTTCGGAGGTGGCCAGTGGTGATGTGGTGATCCTGCCTGCATTCGGCGCCACCGTGCAGGAGATGCAGCTACTGAGCGAGCGGGGCTGCCACATTGTCGACACCACCTGCCCCTGGGTCTCCAAGGTGTGGAACACGGTGGAGAAGCACAAGAAGCATGCCTTCACCTCGATCATTCACGGCAAGGTGAAGCACGAGGAAACCCTCGCCACCAGCAGCTTCGCCGGCACCTACCTGGTAGTGCTCGACTTGGCCGAAGCCCAGATGGTGAGCGAATACATCCTCGGAAAAGGCGACCGCCAATCCTTTATGGACCGCTTTGCCAAGGCCTGCTCACCCGGATTTGATCCCGACCGGGATCTGATCCGGGTGGGAGTGGCCAACCAAACCACCATGTTGAAGAGCGAAACCGAAGAGATCGGCCGTCTGTTTGAGCGCACCATGCTGCAGCGCTTCGGGCCCATCGAGCTCAACGAGCATTTCCTAGCCTTCAACACCATCTGCGACGCCACCCAGGAGCGGCAGGACGCCATCTTTGCCCTAGTGGATGAGCCCCTCGACCTGATGGTCGTAATCGGGGGATACAACTCCTCCAACACCACCCACCTGCAGGAGATCGCCGTCAGCCGCGGCATCCGCTCTTTCCACATCGACACACCTGAGCGCATCGGCCCTGGCAACTGCATCGAGCACATGCCACTGGGGGGCGAGCTCGAAACCGAGCTGCCCTTCCTCCCCGAAGGTCCGATCCGGGTGGGTATCACCTCCGGAGCCTCCACCCCCGACCGGGTGGTTGAGGACGTGATCGAGCGGCTGATCGTGCTCTGCGAAGCCTGAGCGGCACCCGCGGTGTCCGGGTGTCACAGCGGGCGCCGCTGGTGCCCTCTGGGGGCTTTACATTGATTAAAGAACGCCAAGACCAAATCCGGCAGCTTCCTGCCGGAGCTGGTCCAATTCCAGGAATTGCCGCTGTTGTCTTTGTCGTTGTCAACCGCACCGCTAGACAGGAATCTCACCCCGGCTGACGACCCGTCGCCCAAGGGTTCTCTTGCTCCTGGTCTATTGCTGCGCCACAGCGACGACCCGCGGGTGCGGCGCTACGCCAGTGCCTTCGCCGACGTGATGGAAATGCGGGCCAACCCGCATGTAGTTGCCCAGTACCTCGATCACCACGAAGGCTGGTTTCGCCGCTGCGCTGCACCGATGAGCGTCCACCCCCTTGGCAAGCGGGGCTACGCACTAACTCTGGGCACCTTTGGCAACTTCGGCTTCGAGGTAGAGCCCACCATCGGCCTGGAATTGCTGCCTCAAGACCAGGGGCTCTACCGAATCCTGACCATGCCGCAGCCTGGCGGCGACTCCAACCTCGAAGGGCTGTACGACGTCGAGTTCAACGCCTCCCTGCAACTCGAGCAATCTCATGACGCAGATGGCACGTCTAACAATCCCCAACCCCAAACCTTGGTGCGCTGGGAGCTCGACCTGAGCGTCTGGATCCGCTTACCCGGGGTGATCACCTTGCTGCCAGAAGGGCTGGTGCAGTCGAGCGGTGACCACCTGCTGCGGCAGATCGTGAGGCAAATTTCCCGCCGGCTCACCTGGAAAGTTCAGGAAGATTTCCACGGCAGTCACGATCTTGAATGCCCGCCCCGGCGAAGCGCCCAGTTCTAAATCAGATGAGCTGCAGCCTTAGTCCGAGGCCGAAGCCAAAAACCAACACTCAAGCAGGTCGGTTTTCCCAAATCTTGTTGAGAATCTGAAAGCCGCTCACCGCCTGCCAGAGGAACAAGGTCATCATCGCCATGTTTAGGCCCACGTGAGCCTTGCGGGCGATCAGATTGCCTTGCTGCATCAGCGGTGTGAGCGATACCGCCAAAGCGACCAGGCAGGTCATACCAATGCCCACCAGCAGGTGGGGACCGACGAATAGTTTGCCGTTGTTGAGGTAGGTGACGGCCATACCCCCGAAAGTGCCCAGCACGGTGATGGCCAGGATCAGGCTGCCGATCTGAAAATGGCGCTTAGCAAACTGGCCCTTGATCAGCTGCTTACGGGTCTCAGCGTCGGCGGTGCGAGTTTTCTTGGCCTTGATGCCGAGCAGCATCCCGTAGCCGGAGAGGGCCAACAGGCCAAGCATCAGCAGGGGATGCAGGAAGTTGAGGCTGTAAGCAAGAGCTTCAGGCATGGCGTCAGAAGGGGCCAAGGGAAGGCTGCGGCAATTCCGCAGCAGAACAGGACTGATCGAGCGAAGCTACAACTCACCGCGCCCCGTTAGGGGCGTCAGTGCAGAAAATGGCGGCGACCGGTTACCACCATCGCCAAGCCAAGGGCATTGCAGGCAGCGATCGAATCGGCATCACGAACGCTGCCTCCTGGCTGGATGACGGCAGTGATGCCCTGACCGGCGGCCAGCCGCACGGTGTCATCGAAGGGGAAAAAGCCATCGCTGGCCAGCACCGCTCCACGGGCTCGCACCCCGGCCGCCTCCAGTGCCAGCCGAGCCGAGCCAACCCGGTTCATCTGGCCGGCACCGATCCCCAGGCTCTGACCGTCCTTGGCCACGGTGATGGCATTTGAGCGCACATGTCGCGCCAACTTCCAGGCAAAACTGAGGTCGTCGAGCTCCTGGGCTGTTGGCTGGCGTTCACTCACCACCTGCCAGGCAGCTCCATCAACTGGCTGGTCGTCAAGCTCCTGCACCAACACCCCGCCCAACAGGGTGCGCAGCTGGCGGCGGGAGGCCCGCCCGATGGCCGCTGGATCCAATTCCAGCAGGCGCAGATTGGCTTTTGAAGCCAGCAGCTCCGAAGCCGGGCCATCAAAGCCAGGCGCCACCACACATTCGAGGAACAAGCTGGTAAGCAGCTCAGCGGTGGCTAGGTCCACCACACAGTTGATAGCCACAATGCCTCCGAAGGCCGACAGCCGATCGGCGTCAAGAGCTCGGCTGAGGGCAGCAGCGCCGTTGTGGCCAATCGCCAGGCCGCAGGGGTTGGTGTGCTTAACCACCACCGCCGCGGGCTGGGCCCCGGGGCCGTAGCCAAACTCCCGCACGGTGGCGAGGGCCGCATCGAGATCGATCAGGTTGTTGTAACTAAGCTCCTTGCCCTGCAATTGCACCGCGGCGCCCCAGCCGGCAGCGGGCTCGCTGTGCCAAATGGCCTGTTGATGAGGGTTTTCGCCGTAGCGCAAGCTCTGGCGGGCGGGCAGTTCCAGTCGCAGGGGCGCCGCCGCCGCTGGTGAGGTCTCGACTGGGGCGGGCAACCGGGCCGCCAGCCAGCTGCTGATCGCCGTGTCGTAGCTGGCGGTGTGCTGGAAGGCCTCCAGCGCCAGCTGGCGCCGCAGATCTGCGCTGATAGCTCCAGCACGCAGAGCCTCGAGAAAGGGGGAGTATTGGCTGGGGCTGGTCAGCACCACCACATCGGCATGATTCTTGGCCGCTGCCCGCACCATTGCCGGTCCGCCGATATCGATGTTTTCGATGGCGGTGTCAAATGCCACCTCCGGATTGGCAACGGTTTCACGGAAGGGGTAGAGGTTCACCACCACCACATCGATCGGCTCAATTCCCTGGGCCTCCAAGTCAGCCTGGTGACTGAGCTCGGAGCGACGGGCCAGGATGCCTCCGTGAATGCGTGGGTGCAGGGTCTTGACCCGGCCGCCCAAGATCTCTGGAGCTCCAGTGTGCTCGGCCACTTTGGTGACCGCCAGTCCGGCCGCCTTGAGGGTCGCAGCCGTGCCGCCACTTGAAATCAACTGATACCCGGCCTCCAGCAGCCCCTCGGCCAAGGGCACCAGGCCCTCCTTATTGGAGACGCTGAGAAGGGCCGTGGGCGCCATGGCTGCCAAACCTGCAGGTTTGGAGCCAACCTACGCAGCAACAGATCTCCCGTCATGAGTAGCGAAACAAGCCAACCCAGCGACCAACTGATCCGCCGTGGCCCAGACCGGTGCGACCGGCGCCTAGTGCTGCTGCACGGCTGGGGAGCCGATGCCGACGACCTGGTCGACCTGGCCGAACTGCTGGTGGGGCCAGCGGTGAGCGTGGTGGCCCTGCGCGCACCACTGCCGCACCCAAGCGGTAGCGGCCGCCAGTGGTACGACCTGCAGCAACCTGATTGGCCCCAATTACCAGCCGCACGAACCCAACTGCTGCAGCGGCTCACGGCCCTAGCCATGGAGTTGCCCCTACAGCAAACGGCCCTGCTGGGCTTCTCCCAAGGCGCCGCCATGGCCCTGGATGTGGCCACGGCCGGCAGCGGCCTACCCCTCGCCGGCCTGATCGGCTGCAGCGGCTACCCCCATCCAGGTTGGCAACCCACTGCAGCATCGCTGCCAAAAATCCTGCTCACCCACGGCGAACAGGATCCTGTGGTGCCCTACGGAGCCAGTGAGGCCCTTCAGGAGCAGTTGCAACGCGGTGGCATTGATACCGAACTTGTTGGCTTTACAGGCGGCCACACAATCGACAGCTGCCTGTTTCCTGCATTGCGGACCTACTTGGCCGGCCAGTGGCCAACCTGAGGTCCGCCGGAGCGAAACCCAAGCTCAGACGAAGGCGTACTCGTACTCCTCCATTTCCTCCCAGTCGTCGGCAGCGAGGGCTTCGATGCCTTCGAAGAGCACCTCCTCACCGATGCGATCGACGATCGTGCGCAGTGAGGGAAACAGGAAGTGGTTTTCCTCGGCGTACTGGGCACTGAACAGACCCTTTTCGCCCCAGAAGAAGCGGTCAGTGGTGTGCTCGTTGCGGCGCACATTGAGGATTGCAGGGGGAACTAGCAGCTCCTCGGCAATAAAGCGGCGTGCTGCCGTGACCGGTTTGTGGGAGCCGGTCTCTAGGTTGAAGGTGGGGACATGCGCCAGCACCCGCTGGCCTGCGAGCCGGCGACGGCTGATCCGCTTGCGCTTCTTGGACATTGGGCTGCTCCCGAGAGGGAGAAATTGAAAGGACGAGGAGAAACCGGAGGGGGAACGGACAGTGGGAGCGCAAAACATGCGCAGGGTCCGTGACTCGGACCACCCACACCCCCCGAAAATTCGGAGAGCAGGGGCGACGCCCAAACGTTCTGTTGTCCGAGAGCGTCAGCAGGCCTAGTGGTCAGTGACGCAACACCCCGCCCATTCGGGGTGCAAAACAACAAGAAACAGGATCGGCAAAAGTCGGATCTGTCTCTGCTGTAGCTTCGATTCCCGAAATGGGCAACAAAGGGTGAGGGCGTCACGACGACGAACCGCTGCCCGCTTGCGGACCGCGCCGTATTGGTCGATAGCATTCACCTTAAGACTTTTTTCTGGTTTTCCCACGCCTTATCCAAAATTCTTGGACCAAAGCGGGAGCTGAGCGCACCAGATGCAAGTCTCCAACCGCTTTCTCGCCCTGCTGCGCTTCCAGCTTGCCCAGTTCGCCGATCGGAGCGACCTGGGCTCGCTGGTCGTTTACGTCACCCAGCCCGGCGAAGGCAACGCCCCAATCCTTGTGCCAATCGGCCAGTGGCCAAGTGATGGCCGGGCCTTACCGGCGGTGGAAGCCGGCAGTCCGCTGAGCCTGCCAGCCGAGGAGCGGCGCTGGTTGCCGCTGCGCCACCAGAGGGTGCTACTGGGCGCGATCCAGGTAGAAACCAGCGTGGTGCCTTGGCCCGACAGCCTCGGCCAGCGGCTCCAGGCCGTCGCCTTGTGTCTTACCGAAGCGCTCTGCCTCGATCTGGAGCAACAGCAGCTGCAGCAGACCCTCGAGCGCCAGCAAGCCGAATTGGACCTGCTGTTGCACCAGCTGCGCAACCCCCTGGCCGCGCTGCGCACCTTCGGCCAACTGCTACTACGGCGCCTCGAACAGGACCAGCTGAACCGACCGCTGGTGGAGGGCTTGCTGGTGGAAGAGCGCCAACTCAACCGCTACGTGGATGCCCTCAGCCGGCTAGGCCGCCTCGAAACGCCAGCCGTCACGGGCGAGGGGGCGCCGCCCCTGCTACTTCCCCCGGGGCTGGTGGGGCCAGAGGGCCAACCCCTGCTCGACTGGCTGGAGCCCCTGCTGCAGCGAGCCGCCGCCACGGCTGCTCTGCAGGGTCGCCCCTGGCATCCGCCAACCTGCTTGCCCACATGGCACGGGGACAGTGGCGCCGTGGCCGAGATTTTGGCCAATCTGCTGAATAACGCCTTCCGCTACAGCCCCAGCGGCACGGCCATCGGCCTTGACTGCCAACCCCTGGCGTCAGGGGACTGGCAGCTGACGGTGTGGGATGGCGGCGAACCGATTGCCGACGAAGAGCGCCAGTCAATCTTTGAACAGGGTTTCCGGGGGCAACAGGGTCAGGGGCGGCCGGGTACGGGCCTGGGGCTTGCCCTGGCCCGAGATCTAGCCCGCAGCCTCGGAGGCGAACTCAACCTGGTGTTGCCGCCTGCAGCCGTTTCCAGGCAACTGCCCGACCAGGGCAACGCCTTTTGCCTCAGGCTGCCAGCCGCGACCCCAGACCCAGCAGCAGGGCCATGAGCAGCAGGGCCAAAGACTCGGTCCATTCGACACAGGCCCCATAGCTGTCGCCGCTGTGGCCGCCAAGACGGCGACCGAACCATACGGGCACGAGCACGGCTGGCAGCAGACCCAGCCCCTGGGGCCAAGGCCAGTGGGTCCAGGCCGCCAGCCCCAAGGCCAAAGCCAAAACCAGCAGGGCCGGCACCAGTTCCGCAGCCAGACCTCTCCAGTGCTGCCGATGGAAACCAGCACTGCCCTGCTCCCGTAAGTAGGGGTACCACTGCATAGCCAAAAGGGGTGCTACCCGGCCCCAAAAAGCCGCCCAGAGCAGGGCCAGCGGGGCCGCCGCAGCCAGGCAGAGCAGGGCCCCAGCCCGCAGCAGTAGCAAAACCACCAGCGCCTGCACTCCCGATGCGCCCACCCGGCTGTCTGCCATCGCCTCCAGGGCCCGGGGGCCGGCGCCCAGGCCATCGGCCGTATCCATAGCGCCATCGATATGGAGCCCACCTGTAAGAACCAACCCGAGGGCAAGGACCAAAGCCACCTGGGCTCCAAGCGGCATCCAGCCCGCTGACAGCCACCAGAAAAGGCCCTGCACCCCGCCAAGCACCAGGCCAATCAGGGGACCGAAACGCGCAATGCGCTCAAAACGCGGCATCACTCCGGGCCAGGCCGGCAGCACCGAATAAAACACCCAAGCACCAGCCAGATCGCCGAGCCAGCCGGGGATCCACCCAGAAAACGACTTCAACACGGGCTCTAGCAAGCGACACCTAGCGTCGTAACAGCACCTATTCGGCGCAATCAGCTTCCCACCAGCGTTCTCCTTCGACATCACAGCCCAGTGCAGCCGCACTAGGGCTCGCTGCGGCTGCTTCCACACCCCCCATGGAGTAGTCACCACACCGCGGTTCATGCCCGTGGGCACCCTGGCCACGGTGAAAGGGGTCACGGCTTCCCAACTGCGGGACACCGGTGCCCAGATGGTGCTCTCCAACACCTATCACCTGCATCTGCAGCCGGGCGAGCAGATCGTGGCGGATGCCGGCGGCCTGCACCGTTTCATGGGTTGGGACGGGCCGATGCTCACCGATTCCGGCGGCTTCCAGGTGTTCAGCCTGGGCGACATCAACACCATCGACGACCACGGCGTGGTGTTCCGCTCGCCGCGTGACGGGGCTCGCATCGAGCTCACCCCCGAGCGCTCGATGGCGATCCAGATGGATCTGGGGGCTGATGTGGCCATGGCCTTCGACCAATGCCCCCCCTACCCCGCCAGCGAGGCAGATGTAGCCGCCGCCTGCCGGCGCACCCACGCCTGGCTGGAGCGCTGCATTGCCAGTCACACCAAGGCCGACCAGGCCCTGTTCGGCATCGTGCAGGGGGGCTGCTTCCCCCACCTGCGCCAGGAGTCGGCCCAGGTGGTGGCATCGATGGGCCTGCCCGGGATAGCCGTGGGCGGTGTGAGTGTGGGCGAGCCCACCGAGGAGATGCATCGCATCGTGCGCCAGCTGGGGCCGCTGCTGCCTGATGCCGTGCCCCACTACCTAATGGGCATAGGCACCCTGCGGGAGATGGCCATCGCCGTGGCCAACGGCTTCGACCTGTTTGATTGCGTGATTCCCACACGCCTCGGCCGCCATGGCGCGGCCCTAGTGGGTGGCGAGCGCTGGAACCTCAAGAACTCCCGCTTCCGCCACGACCACAACCCCATGGATGCCAGCTGCCCGTGCCCGGCCTGCCGCCAGCACAGCCGGGCCTACCTGCACCACCTGATCAAGAGCGAAGAGTTGCTCGGCAAGATTTTGTTGAGCCTCCACAACATCACCCAGCTGGTGCGCTTCTCAACCGCCATGGGAAAGGCCATCCGCGACGGCTGTTTTGCAGAGGATTTCGCTCCTTGGGAACCAGACTCTCCAGCCGCCCACACGTGGTAGCGTCCGGCACTAGCTCAGTGAATTCCGGGATGGCCGTCTACACCCTGCAGACCTTGGCCCAGCTCCCCGAGGCTTATCAAGCCTTCGGACCCCTGATCGACATCCTGCCGATCATCCCCCTCTTCTTTCTTCTGCTCGCCTTCGTGTGGCAGGCCTCGGTTGGCTTTCGCTGAATCCAGCTTCAACCCTGCCTGAGCACCGCCCAGGCAAATTCAGGCAAGGAGAGCATCCTGCGCCAGCGACTGGGCTCTTGAATGAGCCGATACAACCACTCGATCTGCAGAGCTCCCATCCAGGCGGGGGCTCTTTTTTTGATCCCGGCCCAAATATCAAAACTGCCGCCCACCCCCATCCAGAGGCCGCCACGGCGCCCGGGAAGCTGCTGAATCCAGGTTTCCTGGCGGGGCACGCCTAGGGCCGCCAGCACCAGATCGGGCCGGGCTGCCAGCAGCTGCTGCTCTAAGGCGGGCCAGGCCTCAGAGGGTTGATAGCCATGGGCATGCAGCACCAGCTGCAGCCCGGGAAGCTCCTGGCGCAGGCGGGCGGTGAGCTGCTCCATCACCGCTGGCGAGGCCCCCACCAAGGCCACCCTCCAACCATGGGAAGCCGCATAGGTCAGCAGATCGCGGGCCAGCTCGATCCCAGGGCTACGCCGCACCCGATAACCCTGGCGACCCAAGGCCCAAACCACACCGGAACCGTCCGGAATCACCAGGGAAGCCGCGGCGATTGCAGACCCCAGGGCAGGATCGGCCTTGGCGGCCATCGTCATCTCGGCATTCAGAGTGACGATCTGCCCCCCACCCCGCTGCCGCAGGGCTAGTGCCGCCTCGAACACATCTGGACACACGCTCACCGGCACACCGAGAACCCTGGTGCGCAGTGGTTCGGTTGCTGTTGATGCCATTAGGGGTGCGGTGGGAGTAGAGAATCTATGGCTGGCCTACCAAGGGCATAGGGACATCCATGGCGCAATCCCTGCCACTGAATAATCCGGCCCATCCGGCTGATCCGAGCGCGTCTGATCCTGCTCAAGCCTGGGCCCTGCTGCAGGAGCTGGATGGTCAGATTGACCAAGTGGTGCTGAGCCGTCAACACCCGATCACGGGGCTACTGCCCGCTAGTACGGCCCACACCGTGCACGGCAACTACGCGGACGCCTGGGTGCGCGACTGCGTTTACTCAATTCAATGCGTCTGGGGGTTGGCCCTGGCCCATCGCCGCCTGCGGGGAGCCAACCGCCGCGTCTACGAACTGGAAGCGAGGGTGCTGCAGCTGATGCGCGGCCTGCTCAACGCCATGCTGCGCCAGGCCCCGAAGGTGGAGCGCTTCAAGCACAGCCTGCACCGCCTACACGCCATCCACGCCAAGTTCGATACGGCCACCGGGGCTCCGGTGGTGGCGGATGACGGCTGGGGGCATCTGCAACTCGATGCCACGGCGCTGTTTCTGCTCCAGCTCGCCCAGCTGACCCGCTCGGGACTGGTGGTGGTGCAAAGCAGCCATGAGCGCGACTTCGTGCAAAACCTGGTTTATTACGTGGCCCGCGCCTATCGAGTAGCCGACTACGGCATCTGGGAACGGGGAGACAAGGGCAATCACGGCCTCCCGGAACGCAATGCCAGCTCCATCGGCCTGGTCAAGGCCGCCCTTGAATCCCTGGAGGGGCTCGACCTCTACGGGCCCCACGGCGATGGACGCAGCTGTCTGGTAATCCCCCATGACGCCATCGTGCGACTGCGCCGGGCCCTCGATGCCCTGCTGCCACGGGAATCTGCGAGCAAGGAGGTCGACAGCGCCTGCCTGGCGGTGATCGGCTATCCCGCCTGGGCCGTGGACGATCCAGAACTGCGGCAGCGCACCCGCGCCAAGATTCGCGCCGAGCTGGGTGGGGCCTATGGGTATAAGCGCTTCCGCCGCGATGGCCACCAAACCGTGGTCGAAGACCACACCCGTTTGCACTATGAACGGGAGGAACTGGCGCAGTTTCAGCACATCGAATGCGAATGGCCCTTGTTCTGGGCCTACGAACTGATCACGGCCTGCTGCGAGGAGCGCTGGGAGGAGGCCCGCCAGTGGCGCCAGCGCCTGCGTGAAGTGAGCCTGGAGCAGGCAGAGGGAGCCCTGCTGCCCGAGCTTTACCTAGTGCCTGAAGCAGCCATCGCAGCCGAACGGCAACATCCCGGCAGCCAGAGCCGACAGGCAAACCCCAACGTGCCCTTGCTCTGGACCCAGAGCCTTACCTGGCTCTCCGACCTGTTGCTGGCCGGATTGATCAGCCCGGACGATCTCGATCCGACCGGGAGACGCCGACCCAGCACTCTCGGCGCCGCCCGGGTGCTGGTGGCTCTAGTTCCGGCCAATGCCGCCATTGCGGCCAGCCTGGAGGCGGCTGGGCTGCCCCTGGCCCATGGCAGCAGCAGCAGCCCCAGCAGTCCGCCGATCCGGATCGCCAGCTCCCAGGAGCTGGCCCAGCGCATGGCCCAAGTGGGTGCCAACCCCGCCCTCGGCCTCAGCGGCCATCCGCCGGTGCGGATGGAAACCATGGCCACGGCTCGCCTTTACCGGCAGGGAACCAGCTGTTTGGCGTTTTTCCCAGCCGTGCTGGAGGAAGACACTTTTTACCTGGCAGACGATCCTGAGCAGCTCGTGGACGCCGTGACCGCCGAGCTGCGCCTACTGCAGCGCCACTGGCGGGGCAGCGGCTCGCCGCTGCTGCTGTTGCCGGTAGCCGAGGGAGCCTTTCAAGCCAACCCAGATGCCTTTCTACGGTTGGGGCAGCAGTTGCAGGGCGGCCTACTGGACGGCGTCCCCGTGCAGCTTGGCCCTCTGGCAGAGCTCATCGACCAGGGCAGCTGGGTGGAGCTGCCACCCCAAGCCCAGGGAGCAGGGCAGCCCCCTGGGCCCGCACCCACCCCCTTGCGGGCTGGCACCAGCCAGGCACCCCTAAGCGCCTTTGAAGAGCAAGAACTCGAGCGCGAGGACATCAGCATCGGCGAACTCGCCGAACGACTCTGGCGCAGTTCCTCCCTTGAGGAGCAGGGCGAGGTACTGGAGCAACTGGTGCGGCGCCTGGGGCCCGACTCCCGGCTGCAGGGACCAGCCGGCAGCCAGCCAGTGCGCCTGCAAAATTTGTTAGAGGAGGTCTACCGCCGTGCCCTGGCCGCAGCCGACTGGAACGTAGTGCGGCGGGTGGCTGGCGCCCTGGATCTAGTGCATCCCCAGCTGGAAGATGCCCTCACCGACCTGCTGGTGCGCCAGAAGCAAGTGGTGGTGGGACGCAACTACACCAGCGACTCCCGCATCAGCGAGCCCCAGGGCAGCGCAAGCATCGCTGCCATGATTCGCCGCTTCAGCGGTGAAGACGGCCGCGAATGGATGCTGCAGCAGGAACTGCTACTTGCCCTCGACAGTCTTGCCCGCCATGAGCCGGCCCTGCTGAGCGGCAGTCTCACCCTGCAATTGGGTCAACTGCTGCTACTACTCACCGGCGAACTCGCCAGCGAAGCAGAGCTCAACCCCATTGACGCCTTCGAAGCGCTTTGCGATCAGCCGCCCCACGCCATCCAGCGCCGGCTGCGGGCCGTACTAGCTGACCTTGAGCACGCCAAGGCCTCCCTGCAGCGCCAGGAGCAACTGCATGTGAGCGGCCGGGTGCGTTGGGACGTGCCCGATCCCCTGACGGAGCTGCCCAAAGGCGGCTGCTGGCTGCAACATCGGCTGCGGCTCGGAGCCTTGGGTCGGGTCCCCCGCGATTTCTATCCCGGCATCTGGGACCTGCTGCACCACTGCCGCGGCATCGTCATCGGCGACAAGCTGGAGAAGCGCAATCGGCTAGACAGCGGTCCTCTATTGAGCGAAAAAACACCGGGCGAGCGCAACTTCGCCGCACTTGTAGATCACCTGCTCAGCAAGATCGAAGCGCCTGATTATCGCCAGCTGTGCACGGAAACTCTGCTCACCCTGATCACCTTTATGGGTGCCAATCCCGAAGTGGTGTTTGACGACGACCTGGTGTTGGACGTGGTGATCGGTCACGCCGTACGGGTGGGCTGGCAACAACGCCACCCCAATATTCCTGAGTCCCAATACGGTCTGCATAAAGCAGATGCCTGGGATCAGTTTTATCTGGCCTCTCCGGCAGATTGCCGCCGCTGGCAGCTGGCAGCCCTTCGCCAGCTCACAAGCCCATAGACAGCCGCTCCAGCCAGGCCAACTTCGACGACCTAGATCGGCGCCTCCAGGCTCATGCAGAGATTGGGCTGCTCGACGCACTGCTCAATCAGGTCGGCCAGCTGCAAAGCCCGGGAAGCCTGCAAGCCATCCACCGCCGGGGTCTCAACACCACGCACGCACTGGAGGAAATGCTCGAGTTCGGCATAGAGGGGCTCGATGGAGGTGGTGCTTACCTCCTCGATCACCCCGTCGGATCGATACACCAGCTCCCCATGGTCCGCACTCACCGACTCGTGGGCGCGGCGATGAATGTGCAGGGTGCGATTTAGAAAATCCGTCTCCACCAAGCTGCCGCGGCAGTGGGCACTGAGGCTGCGGATCTTGCGATGGGCCATCTTGCTGGCGGT
>CAZKER010000062.1:0-8681 GCA_964551845.1 uncultured Cyanobium sp. | reverse complement strand
CTCACCGCTGACGAGCCCACCACCGTGATCGAGCCTGCCCAAAGCCGCGATCACAGCGAGCGAATGCTGCGGGCCTTCGGCGCCGAGTTGTCTGTGGGTGGAGAAGGCAGCACGGTGGTGACCCTGACCCCGGGGCGAAAGCTCAAAGGGCAAGCCGTGGTAGTGCCCGGTGACATCAGCTCCGCCGCCTTCTGGCTGGTGGCCGGTGCCATCACCCCAGGCGCTGAGATCACAGTTCAAAACGTGGGCCTAAACCCCAGCCGCACCGGCATCCTCGAGGTGCTGGAGCAGATGGGCGCGCAGATAAGCGTGCTCAACCGCCGGGATGTGGCCGGAGAGCCGGTGGGCGACCTGCGGGTTTGCCACGGCCCCCTGCAAGCCTTTGAAATCGGTGGCGACCTGATCCCCCGACTGGTTGATGAAATCCCAGTGCTAGCCGTAGCCGCCTGCTGCGCCGAGGGCATCAGCCGCATTCGTGACGCCGAGGAGCTGCGGGTCAAGGAAACCGACCGCCTGGCGGTGATGGCACGGCAGCTCGGTGCGATGGGCGGCCGCATCGAGGAATTCGCTGATGGCATGACGATCAGCGGCTTCACCGAGCTGCACGGCGCAGAAGTTGACAGCGAGACCGACCACCGAGTGGCCATGAGCCTTGCGGTGGCGGCCGGTATCGCCCGCGGTGAAACCTTGCTGCATCGACCGGATGCGGCAGCCGTCTCCTATCCGGGCTTCTGGGACGACCTAGCCCGCCTCAAGCAGCAGGCAAGCTGATACGCAGTCAACGTAGATTCCCGCCCAGCCGTTTCAGCTTGCCCATGCTCGCCGTCGCCGTATTGGCCGCAGGGAAGGGCACCCGAATGAAGAGCGCCCTTCCCAAGGTGCTCCAGCCGCTAGCCGGCGCCACCCTGGTGGAACGGGTGCTGGCCAGCTGCGAGCAGCTTCAGCCTGAGCGGCGCCTGCTGATCGTTGGCCACCAGGCCGAGCTGGTGAAGCGACAGCTGCAGGGCCTAAGCGGCCTGGAATTCGTGCTGCAGCAGCCCCAGAACGGCACCGGCCACGCCGTGCAGCAACTGCTCGAACCGCTGCAGGCTTTCAGCGGCGATCTGCTGGTGCTAAACGGCGACGTGCCGCTGTTGCGCCCCGAAACCCTTGCGGCCCTGCTGGAGCAACACCGCGGTAGTGGCGCTGCCGTGACCCTGCTGACAGCCAGGCTGGCGGATCCCAGTGGATACGGGAGAGTTTTCGCCGATGCCAACGGCTCCGTTAGCGCAATCGTGGAGCACCGCGACTGCAACGACCAACAGCGTCTCAACGACCTCACCAACGCCGGTATCTACTGCTTCAACTGGGCCAAGTTGGCCGAAGTGCTTCCCAAGCTCACCACCGACAACGACCAGGGCGAGCTCTACCTCACCGACACGGTGGCCCTGCTCCGGCCGGCCATGCACCTAGAGGTGGCTGATGCCGATGAAATCACCGGTATCAACGACCGGCTGCAGCTCAGCCAATGCGAGGCAGTGCTGCAGGAACGGTTGAGGCGCCATTGGATGGCCGAAGGGGTCAGCTTCATCGATCCAGCCAGCTGCACCCTCAGCGAGGACTGCCGCTTTGGCCAGGATGTTGTCGTTGAACCCCAATGCCACTTCCGCGGCAGCAGCTCCATCGGCGATGGCTGCCGCATCGGGCCCGGCTGCTTGATCGAAGACAGCAGTTTGGGAGCAGGTGTGACCGTGCTCTATTCAGTGCTGCGGCAGGTGCAGGTGGCAGAGCGCTGCTCCATTGGCCCCTTCGCCCAGCTACGCCCGGGCACCTCCCTGGCGGAGCAGTGCCACATCGGCAACTTTGTGGAAGTGAAAAACAGCTGCCTGGCTAAGGGCGTCAAGGTGAATCATCTCAGCTACATCGGCGACGCCGACCTGGGAGCCAGCGTCAATGTGGGGGCAGGCACAATCACGGCCAACTACGACGGGGTTCGCAAACACCGCACCGTGGTCGGGGCAGGCAGCAAGACCGGGGCCAATTCCGTGCTGGTGGCACCGCTGACCCTGGGCGAAAACGTCACCATTGGAGCCGGCTCGACGATCACCAAGGACGTGCCCACAGGGGCGCTGGCCCTAGGCCGTGCCCGCCAGCTGGTCAAGGAAAACTGGGCAGCGCAGCTAAACCAACCACCCCCTCCTGCCCCATAGGCTGCCCAATAGGCAGCGCCAATCTCCCCCCCCTTTTTTCATGAATCGTGATGAGCCCCCTGGAACTCAGCCAGATAACGAGGGATTTCTGTATGAGCCGGTGGAGCGTTTCGGCGAGAGCATGACCAGCCCCAAACCCTGGAATAAGGCTGCTCTGGCTGGAGTGGAGTTGCTCAATGGACGGGTTGCCATGCTTGGTTTCGTTGCAGCCATCGCCGGCGAAATCCTGACAGGCAAAGGCATGGTGGGCCAGCTGGCCGCACTGCTGCACTGGTATCTGGGCTGAAAGCAGAAAGGCCCCGAGTGAACCACCACCCAGGACCTTCGCCCGAAGGCACAACATCGTGAAATGCTGCTCCGTACACATCATGGCTGATCGTTCACAACCTGGCGTGTCCTATTAGAGAAGCGGGATCAAGCGCTCCAGGGCAACACCACGGCTGGCCTTGAGCAGCAGCACATCGCCGGGCGTCAGCCATTGCTGCAGAGGCTCTGCCGCAGCCTCCGGGGAATCCACCCGCACTAATCGGGATAGGCCAGTGGCCGCCTCAACCATGGCAGCCCCTTCCTCGCCCCTATCCACAATCACCAGCCCATCGAGGCCCAGCTGCCGTGCACGCTCGGCCACGCCGCGGTGCAGAGCGAGGCTTTGCTCACCCAGCTCGAGCATCGTGCCAAGCACCGCAAAGCGGCGGCCGGGCTGGTGGGCCAGCAACTCCAAAGCCGCTAGCACTGCCTCGGGCGAGGCGTTGTAAGTCTCATCCAATATCACTACACCGTTCTGCTCAAGGCGACGGCTGCGTCCCCCTGGCAGGTCTACCTGCAGCGGCTGCCAACGGCCTGGCTCAAGGCCAAGCTCATGAGCAACTGCCATGGCAAGCAGCAGATTGCGAGCGTGGTGCACCCCCTGCAGCGGCATGGGCAGGGCAACACCGGCCAACTCCAGAATCACTCCCTCCCCATCCAGGCAGCCCACAAGATTTGCGTCAGCCTCGTGGCCTTCCCCCTGCAAGGCCACACGCACTACCCGGCCAGACCAAACCTTGGCCAGGGCACCATCCAGAAGGGAATCACCGGCCGGAATTACAACCAGACCATCGGGCCCTAGCCCTGCAACGATTTCGCACTTAGCCGTAGCGATTGCCTCGCGACTGCCAAGCCGGCCGATGTGGGCCGTGCCGATGTTGGTGATCACTGCCACATCGGGGCTGGCGCAGCGACTCAGCCGCTCGATCTCACCCAGGCCCCGCATGCCCATCTCCACAACCACGGCCTTCTGTTCATGGCTGGTCGCCAGCAAGGTCAGCGGAACGCCAATGTCGTTGTTCTCATTGCCGCTGGAGGCCCAGATCGGCCCAAGCGGAGCCAGGGCGCTGCGGATCAGTTCCCTCGTAGTGGTTTTACCGGCGGAACCGGTCACCGCCACCACCGGAGCCGCAAGCTGCTGGCGCCAGAGCCGTGCCAGGTCCTGGTAAGCCTGCAGAGTGTCTGGCACCAGCCAAAGGGGTGCTTGCGCGGCGGCGGCGGCAGCCAAAATGGTTTCTAGGGAAACCAGATCAAGATGGTCTGCCTGGGCTAGCAGGGCTGCAGCACCTGCCTCGATGGCGCCGGCAAGAAAACCATGGCCGTCAAAACGCTCGCCGATCAGCGGCAGGAAAAGGTCGCCGCTGCGCAGCTGGCGGCTATCGGTGCAGATGGCCTGGGGGGCAAGCGTCAGCTCCGCCTGATCGGCCGCCAGCTCGCCGGTGGCAGGTTGCCCCCAAAGCTCCTGCAACTGGGCCAGGCGCAAGCTCATCGTCAGTAGTAGGAAGCTTTGCTGAGGATCATGGCTGAGGAAACGGCTCGGCCTCCAGCAGCACCATGCCGCTACCCACCCGAGCGGCCTGACCAAGCAGGTTGCCGCCGGAATCGACCAGCCGCAGACGCTCGTAACCCAACTCGCTGCTGCGCTGCAGCCAGAGGTCGGCCTGCTGCTGGCGGCGCTGCATTGGCAAGGCTGCAAAAGAACTAGTCAGCTCCAGCTCAAGACGGCCCTCCTCGGGGTGGGGACGGGCGGAAACAATGCAACCCTCGGGGTCGTCGTCTGAAAGCAGCGCCAGCAGGGGATCTAGCTCAAGGACTGCTGCAGCCGCAGGCTCAGGGGTGCTTGGGGTCTTACCTACGGACCTAGCTGAAGACTGATCTATGGCCTGCGTAAGCGGCAGATCAGCACGTGGTGCAACTTGTTCAACATCAGGTTGAACAGATGCTCGAGCCGTTTCTTCAACAATCGGGGAGCTGGGAGAGGCAGTTTTGATCAGCAGCGACACCAAAAGGGCCAACACTCCAACTCCAAGAGCCAGCAGCACTGGCCAGAACAGGGCCGCAAGCGATTGGGGCCAGAACCCCGGCACCGAAAGATCACCTTCCCGGTTGCGGCGCACCATCTCCCGCAGCTTGAGCACCGTGCTTGCCAGGGCAGCCCGAAGGTCCACGGCTAATCGGCCCCAGGGCTCCTCGTAGGGGGCCGGATAGGGAGCTGGTGGCTCCGAACGGCCCGGCCTGTCGGGCGCAGAACTGGATGGCGTCACCGAAAAGCAATCAACGCCGCTTCAGCAGGGAGGCCAGGCCCCGTCGACTGGGATCAGCATCCTGGCCCTGGGAGAAACGCTCAACGGCGGCAGCCTCAGGCGTCGGTTCTTTTACGCCGCAGACATCGCGGTACATGGCGTCGTATTCGAGCGCCGAGCGAGCCCAGCTGAAGTCCACGCCCATGCCCCGGCGCTGGAGTTCCTGCCAGCTGGCTTGATTGCGGTAGGCCTCCCAGGAGCGCACGATCGCCGTATAGAAGTCGATTGGCTCGTAGCGATCGAAGCCGTACCCATTGCCGCTGCCCGCCAGTGGGTCGTTGGGGGGCACCGTGTCAACCAGTCCGCCCACCATCCGTACCACCGGAATCGAGCCGTAGCGCATCGCCAGCATCTGGCTGATGCCGCAGGGTTCGAAGCGGCTCGGCATCAGGAAGGCGTCACTGCCTGAATAGATCAGCCGGGAAAGGGCGTCGTCGTAGGTGAGGAAAACGGCGAAACGGCCGGGATGGCGCGATGCCATCTGCCACAGCCCAGACTCGTAGGTGCGATCGCCAGTGCCCAGCACCACGATCTGGCTGTCGGTGTAGGCCAGCACCCGATCGGCAACCTGCAGCAGCAGGTCGACACCCTTCTGATCCACCAGGCGGCTCACCATCCCCATCAAATATGTGCGGGGATTTACAGCCAAGCCAAAGCGCTCCTGCAGGGCCTGCTTGTTTTTGGCACGCGGAGCCAGGTCCGCAGCCGAGAACTGGGCTGGCAGGCTGGCATCACTGGCCGGATTCCAGTCCTCGGTATCAATGCCGTTAAGAATGCCGCGCAACTTACCGCTGATGAAATTCAGCAACCCATCGAGATGCTCGCCGTACTGGGGCGTGCGGATCTCCATGGCATAGGTGGGAGACACCGCATTGACCCGATCGGCGTACAGCAGGGCAGCCGCCATGGTGTGGTCCCCCTGCATGTACCACGGACACCAGGTGATGCGGTCGAGCTTCCAGCGCCAGGGGCCCTGATATTTGAGGTTGTGAATGGTGAAAACAGTGCTGATCTCCGGGTCCTGGTGCATCCACACCGGCAACATGCCGGTGTGCCAGTCGTGGCAATGCAGCACTTGGGGCTTCCAGTGGTGCCAGCAGAATTCCGCCGTGGCGCTGGCAAAGAAGGTGAAGCGCCAATCCTCATCTTCGCCGCCGTAGATGCGCTCGGGGTCAAACACCGGATGGCCCACCAAATAAAGAATTAGCCCATTGGTGGGATGGCGGGCCTCAAAGACGGCGAAGTCATTGCCCATCGTGTGACCGCGCCAAATGGGCTCGGGCGATACCTTCAGCTTTGACCACAACTTGCCGTAACCCGGCAGGATGATGCGAACGTCGTGGCCCAGGGCTGCTAGAGCCGGTGGCAGGGAACCCACCACATCTCCCATACCACCGACCTTGATCATCGGCGCGCATTCGGCCGCCGCAAACAAGACCCGCATCCCAGATATACCGGAGGTTTCCCGACTCTACGGTCGTCGCTAAGGCAGCACCGTCACGGGCGTGCCCATCTCCACCAGATCGAACAGTTCCCGCACGTCCTCATCGAGTAGGCGCACGCAGCCGTGAGATAAGGCCTGGCCTACGCTGGTTCGCTGGTGAGTGCCGTGAAACCCAGCACTGACGCAACCTTTCACCACCAAGTGCTCGCGGCCGTTGAAGCCGACGCGGCCCTTGCAGTCGCGGTAAAAGCCGATCCAGCGGCTGCCGAGGGGATTGGCAGGGCCAGGCGGGATGCGCTGACCGGTGGCTGGGTGCTCCCAGGTCGGTTCAACCGCCAGCTCAATTACCGAAAACTGGCCCACCGGGGTCTCCCATCCCGGCCGACCGACTCCCACTGGAAAGCGGCGGCGCTCCTGACTGCCCTCCAAAACCAACAAATGACGCTGGCGCCGGTCCAGCACAAGCCGACGCTGCACAGATGGCTCTACGGCTGCAAAGGCAAGGGATGGCGTTGTGAGCATTGCGCCCGCAAGCAGCACCAGGAGAGATCTGCTAAACCCAAAACAACCCACTGCCCTGATGTATCCCACATCCTTCTTCAAGGTAGCCAGGAAGCATCGGAGAAATCGGGAGGACGCTTCTCAAGAAAGGCATTGCGCCCTTCCTGGCCCTCGGCCGTTCGATAAAAGAGATGGGTAGCCTGGCCGGCCAGTTCCTGAATACCGGCGAGGCCGTCGGTTTCTGCGTTGAAGGCTGCCTTGAGACAACGGATCGCCGTGGGGCTGTGCTGCAGCACCTCTCTCGCCCAGCTGATTCCTTCCGCCTCCAGCTGCCCTAGGGGCACGACCCCGTTCACCAAGCCCATGGCCAAAGCCTGATCAGCCCCATATTGACGGCACAAAAACCAGATTTCCCGTGCCTTGCGCTGGCCCACTAGCCGGGCCAGGTAGCCGGCCCCAAACCCCCCATCGAAACTGCCCACCCGCGGTCCCGTCTGGCCAAACACGGCGTTCTCAGCCGCCAGGCTGAGATCGCAAAGCAGGTGGAGCACCTGCCCGCCACCGATCGCGTATCCCGCCACCAACGCAATGACCACCTTCGGCAGGCTGCGGATCAGGCGCTGTAGATCGAGCACGTTGAGCCGGGGCAGACCCGACTCGTCGACGTAGCCGCCATCGCCGCGCACGCTCTGGTCGCCGCCAGCGCAGAAGGCCCAGCCGCCATCAGCCGCTGGGCCTGCACCGGTAAACAAGACAACACCAACCCGGGGATTGTCGCGAACCCGGGAAAAGGCGTCGCAAAGCTCCTGCACGGTGCGGGGCCGAAAGGCATTGCGCTTATGGGGTCGGTTGATCGTGATGCGGGCGATCCCCTCCTGGCACAGGTCAAAAAGAATGTCCTCGTAGGAGCCGGCGGGCTGCCACTGCACCGCTGCCGGGGGATGGGAGGAAGGACTCAAGGTTGCGGCGAGGCTGGGGGGGCCATTCTGCGCAGGGTCTGACGCTTCGCCGCATCGGCGCGACGATCGCTGACCAGCTCAAGCAGCGCCATCGGCTGCTGGAGGGCCCAGGCAAGCTCGGATCGCAGACCAGCTAGGCGCTCCAAACGGCGCCCCGGCACGCCATGGGCCGCAGCCAGAGCAAGGTGATCAAGCTGCTGGGGCATGGCAAACAAGCGCTCGAAATCCAGGGCCCGCTCAGGCGTGGTGCGAATCGGCAACTGCTCAAAGATGCCGCCACCGTCGTTGTTGATCAGGATCACGGTGAGGTGCCCCTTGAGTTGGCGCTGCCAGAGCCAGCCATTGCTGTCGTGGAGCAGGGCAAGATCACCACTAAGCAGCACCGCCCGGCCGTAGGCCTCAGCGACACCGCAGGCAATCGACAGGGTGCCATCGATGCCGGAGGCCCCTCGGAACCCGTATACGGGTCGCCAAGGGGCGCGGGGGTTGGCGAAGCTCTCCCAATCGCGCACAGGACTGCTGTTGGCGATCACGAGCGGCAACCCGGCAGGCAGCAGGAGCCCCAGCTGGCGCGCCAAACAAAGCTCGCCATCACCGCAGGCCAACTGTTGATCTAACCAGAGCTGTAATTCCTGCTCCCGCTGCCGCCAGCAGGCGGCAAGTTGCAGGGCCTCGCCACTGGGGCCGCCGGCCCAGGCGGATGGCGGCAGGCTGGCGCTCCAGCCGGCCAAACCGGCGGCGCTCTGCTGACAACCGCTGCCCAGCGGATCGAGGCACCTCGGTTCGCCCTCACTCACAAGCCACTGGAGGGCGTTCTGATCGGCCAACCAGCGCTGCAGGCGACGACTGGCGGGCAGGGGGCCGAGCCGCAGCACCTGGTGGGCGGACAGCTCGGGCTCAGGAGCCTCAAGCAGCATGTCGTAGCCGGTCACCAAATCGAGTTCGGGCAGTCCCCGCAGCCCGCTGAGGCCATCGGCCA
>CAZKER010000061.1:0-6922 GCA_964551845.1 uncultured Cyanobium sp. | reverse complement strand
CTTGGAGTTGGAGTCGCGGCCGTTGCGGGTGGAGCCTGTGCCTTTCTTATGTGCCATGGATCAGGAGGGTCAGCTAGTGGGTAGTGGGAGATGAACGGGGAGCAGCAGGGACGCTCAGGCCAGGGCCTTGCCACCAACAGTGATCGATTCGACCATCACGCGGGTCAGCTCTTGACGGTGGCCGTTCTTGCGCCGCGTTTTCTTCTTGGGGCGCATTTTGTAAACAATGATCTTGGGGCCGCGGCGATGGGCCATCACCTTGAGCTCCACGCTGGCCCCTGTGACGTAGGGCTGACCGAGAGTGGTGGTCTTGCCATCGTTGACCAGCAACACGTTGTCAATGGTCAAGGTGCCATCGACATCAACGCCAAGGCGATCCAGGTCGTAGTAGCGGTTCGGCTGCAGCCAGAACTGTTGGCCTGAGGCCTCAACGATGGCGTAAGGGCCGCCGGCAGGAGCGTCCTGGGGGGCGGCCGCTTCGGCGCTGCTCTTGGCTGCGGTTTCGGAAGAAGGACTCATGGCGGCAGAGGAGCGTGGCCAGGCTGACGAGACATCTTTCAAGCCGTGGTTTTCAGAAAACCAGACCCAAGGAAAGATTGGCGGTCATTTTGGCCTGGCGCACAATCGAAAAACGAATAATAATCCTCGCGTCCGGCCCTTCCTTTCGTCAACATTCGGGGGCCACTCCCGCGGGTTGTCCCGCTGCAGAAGCGGTCTATGCCCGAACCGGCCCTCACCATCGCTTCTCTGATCAGAGATCCACGCCTTCAGCAAGCCTGCTCCCGCTGGCTGGCCGGGGGGCATTGCCGGATGGTGTGGGTGGACCCTGCCACCAACCCTGTGGCGCAGCTTGATCAGCGACGGGAGGAATTCGACGCCGTGCTGCTGGAGCAGGGGGCCCTCAGCCGCCAGGACTGCCGTGCCCTGGTGGATCTGGGACTGCTGTTGCCGGCGGTGGTGATCGGTGGGGTGGGAGGCCAGATTGAGTTCCATGAAACGGAGGTGCATCTGCCTCCTGATCAGCTCGAGCAGCTCAGCTACAGCCTGGATGCGGCCGTCTCTCGCTATCTGCGCCAAGGACTGGTGAGATCAGACAGCTCCCCAGCCGAGCAGAACACCGAAACACCCGACCGCTGGAAACTGGCCAACCGGCTGAAGGGGCGCCTCGGTTTTGTTGGGGTCTTCTATAAACGGGATCCAGCCCGGTTTCTGCGCAACCTGACTGAGCTGGAGCGGGAGGAGCTGCTCCATTCTTTGGAGCGCACCTATCGAGACCTGCTGCTCAGCTATTTCCGGGATCCAGCTGCGGCCAACCAGGCGCTGGAAAGTTTCGTCAATACGGCTTTTTTCAGCGACTTACCCATTACCAAAACTGTTGAGATTCACATGAACCTCATTGATGGCTTCTCCAAGCAGCTCAAGCTGGAAGGGCACAAGAACGATTTCCTCCAGGATTATCGGTTGGCCCTACTTGATGTGATGGCCCATCTCTGCGAGATGTATCGCCGCTCGATTCCACCCGATGCGCCTTTGACTGGTTTCCCGGTCCAGGCGTTCGGCCAGCCCACGATGGCTTGAACCAGGAGGTTTCTTAATCATGACTCCACGCAAGACCTACATCCTCAAGCTCTACGTGGCGGGCAATACGCCCAACTCGATGCGTGCCTTGAAAACACTGCGGAACATCCTGGAAACGGAATTCCGCGGTGTCTATGCACTCAAGGTGATTGATGTGCTGAAAAATCCCCAGTTGGCTGAGGAGGACAAGATTCTCGCCACCCCCACCCTGGCCAAGATCCTGCCGCCACCCGTGCGCCGCATTATTGGCGATCTTTCCGACCGGGAGCGGGTGTTGATCGGGCTTGATTTGCTTTACGAAGAACTCAACGAGGAGGGCTTGGAGGACGAAGAGGCTGGCGACGACGATGGCTTGGCCAATCCATCGGTTAGTCCTCCTACAGATCCTCTCCCTTCTCTTGGGCCGCTGCCCTGAGTAGTTTTTCTTCAGAGCCCCTCCCTAGATGCCGGACCCAAGCCCCACCAGCAACCCCCTCATGCAGGTGCAGAAGCTCCCGACCGGGATCGAGGGATTTGATGACGTATGCCACGGCGGCCTGCCCATCGGCCGCTCCACCTTGATCAGCGGCACATCCGGCACCGGGAAGACGGTGTTTTCCCTGAACTTCCTTTACAACGGCATTCGCCAGTACAACGAACCCGGGATTTTCGTAACCTTTGAGGAATCTCCTTTAGATATCTTGCGCAATGCGGCCAGCTTTGGCTGGGACTTGCAGGAGATGGTGGAGCAGGACAAGCTTTTCATCCTCGACGCTTCTCCAGATCCGGAAGGTCAGGATGTGGCGGGAAGCTTTGATCTATCTGGCTTAATTGAGCGGATCAACTATGCGATTCGTAAATATAAAGCTCGTCGGGTGGCGATTGATTCGATTACGGCGGTATTTCAGCAATACGATGCGGTGTCGGTGGTGCGTCGGGAGATTTTCCGCCTCATTGCCAGGTTGAAGGAAATTGGGGTCACCACCGTGATGACCACCGAGAGGATCGATGAATACGGTCCGATTGCCCGCTACGGCGTTGAAGAATTTGTTTCCGACAATGTGGTGATTCTCCGCAACGTGCTGGAGGGGGAACGGCGGCGCCGTACCGCTGAGATTCTCAAGCTGCGCGGCACCACCCACATGAAGGGCGAGTTCCCTTTCACGATGAGTAGCCACGGCATCAGCGTTTTCCCACTGGGCGCTATGCGCCTCACCCAGCGCTCCTCAAATGTTCGTCTCAGTTCTGGCGTGCCCAAGCTTGACGAGATGTGCGGCGGTGGCTTCTTCAAGGATTCGATCATCCTGGCCACTGGTGCCACGGGTACGGGTAAAACCCTGCTGGTGTCAAAATTTGTCGAGGATGCTTGCCGCTCCAAGGAGCGAGCAATCCTGTTTGCTTATGAGGAATCCCGCGCCCAGCTGCTACGAAATGCCACCAGTTGGGGCATCGATTTTGAGCAGATGGAGCAGGACGGCCTGCTCAAGATCATTTGCGCCTATCCCGAATCCACTGGCTTGGAAGATCACCTCCAAATCATCAAAACGGAAATAAGTCAGTTCAAGCCATCGCGGATGGCGATCGATTCCCTCAGTGCCCTGGCCCGGGGAGTGAGCCACAACGCTTTCCGCCAGTTTGTGATCGGTGTCACTGGTTATGCCAAACAGGAGGAGATCGCCGGCTTCTTTACGAACACCTCCGAGGAGTTCATGGGCAGCCATTCGATCACCGACTCCCATATCTCCACTATCACCGACACGATCCTGCTGCTGCAGTACGTGGAGATCCGCGGTGAGATGGCCCGTGCCTTGAACGTGTTCAAAATGCGCGGCTCCTGGCACGACAAGGGCATCCGTGAATTCGTGATCACCAGCAACGGCCCTGAGATCAAAGACTCCTTTTCCAACTTCGAGCGAATCATCTCCGGGGTGCCCCACCGGATCACCACCGACGAGCGCAGCGAGCTTTCCCGTATCGCCCGCAGCGTGGCCGACGACGAGATTTAAATTTCGGCTTGGTCGTAGCGGCGCCGCTCGGCCAGTAACCGCAGTTCGTCCGTGTCGGAATTCTCTAGGGGTAGGTCAAACCAGAAGGTGCTTCCCACCCCTGGGGCGCTGGCCATGCGCACCTGGGTGCCGTGTTTTTCGAGGTTGCCACGCACAATCGATAGGCCCAGGCCTGTGCCGGCTTCGGTGTGCACTGCGTTTTCAACTCGATAGAAGCGATCAAAAATGCACTCCTGGTCTGCCTCGGAGATGCCGCAGCCGCTGTCGGCGATTTCGATGCGAATTCGGGGCAGGGGCGAGGTGAGATCGCAGCTGGGGCTCTCGCTGCTGGGTTCGTTGCCCGGAGTTAGCAGGCAGATATCGGGCCAGGGGTAGGCCCGCAATTGCAGCCGCCCACCCTTGGGGGTGAACTTGAGGGCGTTGCCCACCAGGTTGTCGAACACCTGGAGCAGCAGGTCCCAGTTGCCCAGGATGCGCGGCAGCTGGGGATCGGCTTCAAAGCCCAGGGAGACGCCCTTTTCATCGGCATTGAGGCGGTAGGTGCGCAGAATCTGCTCGATGGCTGGGGCCAGCTCCAGCGGCTCTAGGTTCCACTCGCGCTCGGACTCCAGCCGGGATAGGTCGAGTACGTCGTTGACGAGCCTGGTGAGTCGGTCGGCCTCGGCGTTGGCGATTCCCAGGAATTCGCGCTTTTCAGCTTCGGTGAGCTGGTCGCCTAGGTCGTGGAGTGTTTCCACGTAGCTCTTGATGTTGCACAGCGGCGTGCGCAGCTCGTGGGAGACATTGCTGATGAAGCGGCTCTGGGCGGCATTGAGCTCTACCTCGCGGGTTAGGTCTTGGATGGTCATGGCGATGCCCTTGAGGCTTTCGCCGCTGGCATCACTCACCGACTGCAAAACGATGCGCAGGGTGCGGATCGGTTCGCCAAAACTGCAACGCACATCGGCACTATCTCGGTCGCGGCAGGTCACGCTGTCAAGGGCTGGCTGCACCTCCATCGCCAGCCGTTCCGGCAGCTCGGCAATAAGGTCGTTGCCCTCAAGGTTGCGGCCCTCCCAGCGGAACAGGCGACGGGAGGTGGGGTTGGCCAGCACGATGGCGCCCTCGGCATCCAGTAACACCGCTCCATCGGCCATCGTGGCGATCAGCGATTGCTGCTTCACCTGGGCGGCGGTGAGCTCTTCGATGTTTGCGGCCTTGTAGTCCTCCAGCTGGGAGGCCATGGTGTTGAAGCCGTCGAGTAGCTCCCCAAGTTCCCCGCCCACCGGCAGGGCCAGCCGGGTTTCGAAATTGCCGCCGGCGATCGAGCGCACCCCCTGCAGCAGCTCTTTCACGGGGCGCGTGATGGTGAGGGCATTGAAAACAGCCCCTAAAATCACGAGTACCCAGATTGAGATGAACACCGCCACGGTCACCTCTCGGGTGAGGGCGGCACTGGCCAGCAGGGTTTCGTTGGGATTGATACCCAGGGCCAGGACACCGAGATAGCGGCCGTCACTCACCATCGGCACAAACACGTCGGTCACCTGGCCGTCGGGGCTGAGGTGCTGGCGGATCAGGGGCGTGTCGGGCCGTTTCTGTAGGTCTGCGGGCAATTCGAGACGGCGGCTGAGCAGCAACTCGCTGCTGCCTGAGCTGGCGCCGATCGGAATGCCCAGATAGATCACCCCTTCTGGATCGGCGAAAAAGATGTAGCGGAGGCTGCGGCTGGAGCGCCAGAAACGATCTGCCACCGCCGCCAGCTCCCGGTCGTTGCCCTCCGCCACCAGGGGCGTGATGTTGGCCGAGAGCAGCAGGCCGAGGTCACGGGCGTAGCGGGTGTCGCTCATCTGGGCATCTCTCTGGATGCCGTTGAGGGCCAAGAAGGTGATGCCCGTCATCAGCAGGCTCACCACCAGCGTGGCCACAGCCAGCAGCTTGGTTTGCAGGCTGAATTCCGCCCACCAGCGGCCTATGGCTTGGCGCCAGCTCATCGGCTTCGCACCTGATGGCCGATGTCGCGGCGGAAGGTCATGCCCTCAAAGTGCACCTGGGCCAGCCCGGCGTAGGCCCGCTCGAAGGCGGTATCGAAGTTGTCGGCCTGGGCCACCACCGCCAGCACCCGGCCCCCACTGGTGAGGCAGCGGCCGTGGTCATCCCGGCGGGTGCCGGCATGGAACAGCTGCAGTTGGTCGGTGGGCTGCAGGGTGCTTTCGATGGGGTCGCCGCGGCGCAGCTCACCTGGGTAGCCCTCCGCAGCGGCGATGACGCAGGCACTGCAGCCGGGATGGATGGTGAGGGTTGGTGCCTGGTCGAGGTTGCCGTTGGCACAGGCCAACAGAATTTGGGCCAGCTCCGGCCCAAGTAATGGCATCAGGGTTTCGCACTCCGGATCGCCGAAGCGGCAATTGAACTCGATCACGCTCGGTCCGGCTTCGGTGAGCATCAAACCGGCGTAGATAACGCCGCGGTAGTCGATGCCTCGAGCCCGTAGGGCGGCCACGGTGGGCTCAAGCACCCGCTGGCGCACCTCCTCCAGGCCGCTGGCATCCAACAGGGGGGCCGGGGCGTAGGCGCCCATGCCGCCGGTGTTGGGTCCTGTGTCCCCTTCGCCGATGCGCTTGTGGTCTTGGGCTGTGGGCAGCAGCACCATGCGCTGGCCGTCGCATAGGGCGAATACGGACACTTCGGGGCCAACGGTGCGCTCCTCCATCACCAGGGAGGCGCTTCCCTCTGCGGAGCAGGCCGCCTCTGGCCCTGCGCCGAAGCGGCCGGCAAAAATTTCTTCGATGGCGATGCGAGCCTCCTCAAGGCTTTCGGCCACGGTGACGCCCTTGCCAGCTGCCAGGCCATCGGCCTTCACGACCAGGGGGCGCCCCTGGGTTTCCAATATCTGCAGTGCCTGTTCGCGGCTGTTGGCGTCCCAGTAACCGGCGGTGGGAATGCCGGCTTCCTGCATCAGCGCCTTGGCCCACTGTTTACTGGCCTCCAGCCGCGCCCCATCGGCCCCCGGACCGAAGCAGGGGAATCCGGCGGCGCGCAGGCTGTCGGCCAGGCCAGCGGCCAAGGGGGCTTCCGGACCCACCACCACCAGCTCAATCGCCAGGTCGCGGCAGACTGCCTCTAATCCGGCCTGGTCGGATTCGGCGATGGCAAGTTGCTGGCAGCCTGGCAGCTCGGAGCTGCCCCCATTGCCCGGAGCAATCCACACCGCCTCAACTCCTGGCGAGCGGGCTAGGGCCCAGCCCAGCGCGTTCTCGCGGCCACCAGCGCCGATCACCAGGATTCTTGCGGGTGTTGGACAGGGGGCGGTGGGCATGGGCCGGATGAAGGGGGGAGGGATAGCTCTTAAGTTGGGCCGTGCTGCGGGGGGCCGCCGA
>CAZKER010000060.1:0-10416 GCA_964551845.1 uncultured Cyanobium sp. | reverse complement strand
GCTCCAGCTTCCCCATCGTTAGCAGGACTGAGTTTCAGCACAGCCCGGAAGGTGCTGTCTTCGATCGTGTGGATTACAACCCGGTCGAGCTGCAGCCCCCCCGCCTCGAGCAGGTCGGCCATCAGGTCGTGGCTGAGGGGCCGCGTCGGTGGTTCATCGCTGAGGCCAGCCAGGATGTTTTGGGCCTGGGCCTGATCAATCCAGATCGGCACCTGGCGCCGGCCCGAGGGGTCGCGCAGCAGCACGATTGGGCTGCGACTGGCCGCATCGAGGGCAATTCCGGCAACGCGCATTTCCACCATGGCCCAGCGCAGCCTTTTGCCCGATTATGGCGAGGATGGAACCTCCTGGGCTCGATAGCAGATGTTTACCGGGCTGGTGCAGGCGACAGGCGTGATCCGCCGCTCTCCCCAGGGGGTTCAGGTGCGGTGGACTGCTGCTCCGGAGGCTTCCTGGTCCCCAGCTCACCTGGCCCTGGGCGA
The DNA here is from genome assembly GCA_964551845.1 of uncultured Cyanobium sp. GTDB lineage: Bacteria > Cyanobacteriota > Cyanobacteriia > PCC-6307 > Cyanobiaceae > Cyanobium_A. Next base: position 9,934 of record CAZKER010000060.1, on the reverse strand, counting down.
CAGCGTGGCGGTGGATGGGGTGTGTCTCACAGTGGCTGGGCGGTTGGCCGATGGCTTTCGCGCCGATGTCAGTGAGGAAACCCTGGGCCGCTCCACTCTGGCCGCAAAAGCAGACCGGGGCGGCACGGTCAATCTCGAACCGGCCCTACGGCTGGCCGACCGGCTTGGCGGCCACCTGGTGAGCGGCCATGTGGATGGCTTGGGGGTAGTGCGGGCCATCGCCCGCCAGTCCGCCTCCTGGCGCCTGGAGCTTGCCTGGCAGGACCCCGCCTACGGTCGCTACATCTGCGAAAAGGCCAGTGTGGCGGTGGATGGCATCAGCCTCACCGTGGCTGGCTGCGACCCCGATGGCGCCGGTTTCTGGATCGCCGTGATTCCCCACACCTGGGTAACAACCACCCTGGCGCACCTGGCCGTAGGGGACGGTGTCAATCTGGAGGCCGATCTGCTGGCCAAATACACCGAGCGGCTGCTGGCGGCCAGCGGCCCCAGCGGCGCGGCCGAGCCGATTAATGCCCCCTGGCTGGCTGATCACGGCTGGATCTGAAGTCTGCGGTTGACGTGACTACGGTCCGGTGGATGTTGCTGCCGTATCGATGGGTTCAAGTCTGTTTTCATCCAAAGACAAGGAGCTGAAGGCCTTCACCCTGTTTGAGGGGGTGTTGATGCTGGTGCTTGGGGTGCTGGCTCTGATCTTCCCGGTGCTGGCTTCGGCCTGGATCACCGTGATCGTGGCGGTGGGCTTTCTGGTGGGCGGCATCGTGGGCTGGGTCAGCAACCTGGCCCGCTCCCGCCAGTTGGGCCGCTGGTATTGCTTCTGGCGACTGGTGATCTCCACCCTCTTCATCGTCGTGGGGGCCTGGATGATTCAGCAGTTCCGCGGCGGTCCGCTCGAGGGCGGGGCGGTGGTGGCCAGCCTGGCCTTCGCCATCGGCATCGTATTCATCGTCGAGGGCGTGGTTTCGATGCTGGTGGCCCTTGGCCATACACAGGTGAGCGGTTGGGGTTGGGGCCTGCTTAACGGCATCGTCACCTTGATCCTCGGCGTGCTGATCGTGACCATGCAGGGTTGGGGCCTGCTCTGGGTAATAGGGGTGCTGGTTGGAATCAGCTTCCTGTTCAGTGGCCTCGACCTACTGGCCTTTAGTGCCCGTTTCCACGGCGACGACTGAGCAGGGGCGCCTGGTGAGAAGGTCCTAGGGATCGGAGGGTTCGAGCGGCAGCAAGCTGATCGAGCCGTTGTCTGGGTGAATTTCGATTCGGAATTCCTGACCCGGCTCCAACCCCAGCCGGCGGGTGTAGGCCTGGCCAATTAACAGATTGCCGTTGCCATGCACCCGGGTGCGGAAATCAGCTTGCCGTCCCTTGCCAAGGCCGCTGGTGCCGGTACGGCCAACACTGCTCGGCAACGCGTAACCCTTGGCGGCCACAAGGGCTCGATAAAAACTTTTTTTGAGCACCCGTCCGCTCGGACCCACATAGCCACAGCCCCGGGCGATTTCGTCTTCGGGGCGGTTGCTCAGGGCGCGGGCCCGATCAAGAAGGGCCTGGCCTTCCAGCATGTCCGCGGGGCTGTCGCCGCTCCTGGCCGCCATGGGAAATGCCCGCGCTTTGCAGAAATATCAACTGATTGTGCCCGGTGTGCCCGGAAATCGCCATCCTTGCCAGCAATTGATTATCTGGCGGTTTCAGAGCAGATAAAGAATGCCGTAAAGCACCACCCAGATGCCATCTACAAAGTGCCAATAGAGCTCAGCTGCCTCCAAACCAAAGTGGTCGCTGGCGCTGATGCGCCCTCCGGGGCGGGTCTGCAGGGCGACGATGGCGATACAGATCACCCCTAGGGTGACGTGCAAGCCGTGGAAGCCCGTCAGGGCATAGAAGGTGCTGGCAAACAGGTTGTCGGTGAGGCTGAAGGGCAGGCTGAAATATTCGAACATCTGACCGGCCAGGAAAATGGCACCTAGAGCGCCGGTGATTGCTAGCCAGAGGCGGCTGGCCCCAAGCTGCCCAGCCCGGCATTCCTTGCCAGCGCGATGAAAGGTGAAGCTGCTGATGATCAATACCACCGTGTTGATGGTGGGTAGCAGCAGCTCGAGTTCATAAATTCCGCCTTCTGGCAGAGGATTCACGGCCCGGAAAGTGAGATAAGCGGCAAAAAAACCGGCGAAGGTCATGCCATCAGCAACCAAGAAGGTGGCCAGGCCAAACAGGCGGAAATCGCCGTGGCCCTCGCCAGCTGAGCCGTGGACGGCCTCAATGGTGTTGGAATCCTGCAGGGGTGTGGTACTGGTCATGCTTTTGCCTCCTGATGTTGGCCATAGCCGTAAGGCTCGGTTACTAGTGGGGCTTCGCCAGGCCAATTCTCAACAGGCGGCGGCGAACTGGTAAGCCACTCTGGGGTCAAGGCATTCCAGGGATTATCTCCAGCTTCTTTGCCGTTGATGGCCGTGACAACAACATTAATAAGCAGTGGCAGGGTGCTGATCGCCATCAATAGGGCGCCAACGCTGCTCACCTGGTTGAGGGTGGTGAAAGCTGGGTCGTATTCGGCAACTCGGCGAGGCATACCGTTCAGTCCCAGCCAATGCTGGGGGGCGAAGCAAAGGTTGAATCCAACAAAGGTGAGCAGGAAGTGAAGCCTGCCCAGGTCTTCGTTGAGCAGGCGTCCAGTGAACTTGGGATACCAGTGATAGAGCGATCCGAAAATCACAAACACCGTACCTCCGTAAACGATGTAGTGGAAGTGGCCCACCACAAAGTAGGTGTCATGTACGTGAATGTCGAAAGGCACTTGGGCTAGAGCTACACCGGTGATGCCGCCAAACACGAAATTGACAATAAAGGCGCAGGAAAACAACATCGCCGAATTTAAGGCGATTTTGCCGCCCCAGAGGGTAGCCAGCCAATTGAAGAATTTAATGCCGGTGGGTACGGCGATAAAGGAGGTTGCGATCGTGAAGAACAAGCGCATCCAGGGGGGTGTACCGCTGGTGAACATGTGGTGAGCCCAAACGATTAAGCCCAGAAAAACGATGGCCATGATCGAATACACCATCGTGGTGTAGCCGAATAGGGGTTTGCGAGCGTGAATGGGCAAGATTTCACTTACCAGCCCGAAGGCTGGCAGCACCATGATGTAGACGGCTGGGTGAGAATAAAACCAGAAAAGGTGCTGGTAAACGACAACATTTCCACCCATGGTGGGGTTGAAAAATCCTGTATGAGCAATGATGTCGAAGCTAAGCAGAATCAAGGTGCCTGCCAAAACAGGCGTGGAAAGCACTACCAAAATGCTGGTGCCTAGCATGGCCCAGCAATACATTGGCAGCATCATCAACTTCAAGCCTGGACGCCGCAACTTCAGGATTGTGGCAATGAAATTGATGCCACCAAAAATTGAACTACCACCAAGCAGTAGCACGCTCAAAATCCAAACAACCTGACCAGCTGCCGGGGTGGTGAGACTCAGGGGCGGATAAGCGGTCCAGCCGGATTGGGCAGCCGCTCCAGCGATGAAATAACTGCTGATGAGCAGTATGCCTGCCGGAGGAATCAACCAGAAGGCCACAGCGTTAAGGCGCGGGAAAGCCATGTCTCTGGCGCCCACGTAAAAAGGAATCAAATAGTTGCCGAAAGCGCCATTAACCACTGGCACGATCCACAGGAAGATCATCACAGTGCCGTGGAGGGTGAGCACCTCGTTGTATGTCTCACGGCTGACGAAGTCAGAAATTGGGCTGATCAGTTCCGTGCGGATAACTCCAGCCAGGGCACCTCCAATCAAATAGAAGATGAAGCCGCAAACTAAATATTGAAGCCCAATCACTTTGTGATCGAGGCTGAAGCTGAAGTAGCGCAGCCAGCCTTGGGGTTGCAGGTTGCCGTTGAAATCGCTTGGGTTGGCGAGAGTCATGGCGGGTCAGGCGGTGGTGCGATTAGGGGTGTTCTGCTGCAACCAGTCTGCGTATGCCTCCGGCTCGTGTACGACAACGTTGGAGCGCATACCGCCGTGATACGGCCCGCAGAGTTCGGCGCAGATAATTGGGTAGGTGCCAGCGCGAATTGCTGTGAAGGAGAGCACTGTTGGCTGGCCGGGAATCACGTCCTGCTTGAGCCGGAACTGGGGCACCCAAAAGGCGTGGATCACGTCGCGAGCTTCCATTCGCAACTCCACCTGCTGACCGGTCGGGACATGCAGTTCGCCACTGGTTATGTCTGCCCCTGGATAGTGAAAGATGAAGGCAAATTGCATGGCGGTAACCTCAACTGGCAAAACAGGACCACCAGGTGCTGCATCCAAGCCGGCGACGCCGATGCCACCCCAAACCCTGCCAGCTGAATCTCCTTCCTTAACGCTGACCTGCTGCATAGCGGCATGGTCCATGGACATGTGGTCGTTGAGGGTGGCCATGCCGCCCATGCGCTCGTAAATGTCGTAGCTGTAGAGCCCGACAAACAAAACAACAACAGCGGGAATTGCCGTCCAGACGATTTCTAATGGCAGATTTCCCTCGATCGCCAGGCCATCACCCATATCGCCGCTGCGGCGCCTAAATCGAAACAAGCTGTAAACCAGCAGGATTACGATGCCCAGAAAAAGCACGGTGCCAATGCTGAACAAAACCTTAAAAAGGTCGTCGTATGTGGAAGCGTTGCTACTGGCGCCCAGTGGCAGCATGTTGACGTTGTTGCCAACCCATAGCCCAGTCAGCACAAGGGCTGTGGTGGCCGTGAGAACAGCGAGGGCAGTGCGAATTGGCACGGTGCTGTTGGAGCTTCGAACAGCCTATGGGTGGTTGCAACGCTGTGCGTGACGATCGTTGAGTTGGTTGGCAAATCAACGCGTCAGCGGCTTGCTGGCAATGGCTGATGTTTTCACTTCGTGATCTGGGGAATTAAGGAACCCTCGTTTTGAACAACTTGGTTAGGTTCTCAGAACCCCCGGATGGTCGTTTCTGTGACGACGAATCTCCAGCCAAATCTCAGACAGGATTCCGCTGACAGTCCAGACCCTCTTCTGCGCCAGAGACTTGCTTTGCTTGCCTCCCACCTTGTTGTGGCACTGGTTGCTTTAGTGGGCATCGGCGGGGCCACCCGGGTGATGGAGGCCGGCCTGGCCTGTCCTGACTGGCCCCTCTGTTACGGCCGGCTGTTGCCAGGTCGCCAGATGAATCTTCAAGTTTTTCTGGAGTGGTTTCACCGTCTCGACGCCTTCGTAGTGGGGGTGGCCCTGCTGGTTCTTACGGCTGCGAGCTTTTTCTGGAGGCGACGCCTGCCTGCCTGGTTGCCCTGGCTAGCTGGGGGTTCTCTTTTTTTGGTGATGGTGCAGGGAGCCTTGGGGGCTCTCACTGTCACCCAGTTGCTAGCAGCTCCGCTGGTGACGGCTCACCTCACCACGGCACTGCTGCTCGTTGCTCTCACCAGCTGCCTCTATCAGCGGCTTGCCATGGTGAATAGTCCGGAGGTGGGCCCTCCCTTTTGGTGGCAGTTACTGGCCACTTCGGCACTATTTCTGGTTCTCGCCCAGTGCCTGCTCGGTGGATCGATGGCTAGCCAGTGGGCGGCAGACCAGTGCTTCAGTGCTGGCAGTGGTTGCCGCTGGTTGCTTGCCCATCGGCAGGTAGCCATGCCCGCCGCCCTTGCGGTGCTCGCCTTGGCTGCAGCAACTCCACTTTTGCCCGCTGGTCAGGGTCAGCTCCCCGCCCTTGCCCAGGGAGCGGCTGTTTTGGTGCTGGCTCAGGTGGGCCTTGGCATCTGGACCCTGAAACTGCAGTTGCAAGCGCCTCTGGTGACGATCGCCCACCAGCTCATGGCAGCGCTGTTGGTCGGCCTACTTGCGGCGGTGCTTGCTCGCTCCCTCGGCCACTCTGGCCGGTCCCTTTCGATCACTCCAATTTCTGCCGAGGTGGCCCATGGTTAGTGCAACGGTCACAGCTCCAATCGCCGTAGCCCCGGCGATCCGCCCCTCGGTGAAATTGCCGGCATGGCTTGAAGTTGCCAAGCCCCGCCTGATCCCACTGCTGCTCGCTACCACCGTCGGCGGGATGGCCCTTAGCTCTGGCGCTGCCCCCTCCACCAGCACGATCGTCTGCACCCTGGTGGGCGGCAGCCTGGCTTCGGCTGCTGCTGGGGTGCTCAATTGCCTCTGGGAGCAGGATCTCGATGGGCGCATGCAGCGCACCAGTCGCCGGGCGCTGCCTTCCGGACGCCTAGCCCAGCGCCAGGCCTTTGCTCTGGCCATCGGCCTCACCATCCTGTCTGTGGCGGTGCTGGTGATCGGCGTCAATCCGCTCGCTGCCAGCCTCTCGTTGCTCGGCCTTTGCAGTTATGTGCTGCTCTACACCGCCCTGCTCAAGCCCCGTACCAGCCAAAACATCGTTGTCGGCGGGGTGGCTGGGGCGATTCCTCCCTTGGTGGGAGCTGCTGCTGCCACCGGTTCCCTTGGCTGGGCTTCCTGGTGGCTGTTTTCCCTGGTGATGCTGTGGACACCAGCCCACTTCTGGGCCCTGGCCCTGCTGCTCAAGGACGATTACCGCTCGGTGGGAATTCCGATGCTGCCTGTGGTCAAGGGAGTAGCGGTGACCACCCGGGCAATCAGCCACTACGCCTGGGCCACCGTTGGCTTGAGCCTGCTGGGGATCGTGGCGCTGCCAACGGGTGGCTTGCTCTACGGCTTAATGGTGCTGCCGTTCAACGCCCGCCTGTTGCAGTTGAGTTCCCAGCTGCGCAGCCACCCTGACGAACCCCAACGGGCCCGGGCCATGTTCCGCTGGTCGATCTTTTACCTGTTTGGCATCTGTGCGTTGCTTCTGCTGTCCCGCCTACCCCAGGCAGCCCTGCTGGGCCCCCAGCTGTTCAACGTCCCCTTTGCTGCCTTGCCTACATTGGTTGGCTGATTGGAGCGGCCTGAGTCGGTGATCGAACTGCAGCAGCTCTGCAAGCGTTACGGGGGCAAAAAGACGGCAACCGCCGTGCTTGCCCTCGATAACCTTTCCCTTCAGGTGCCGGCCGGCAGCCTTTATGGCCTGCTGGGCCCAAATGGCGCTGGTAAAACGACTGCCCTGCGCATCCTTTGCACCCTGCTGGCCCCTGACAGCGGCAGCGTGCGGGTAGGCGGCATTGATGCACTGGCCGACCCCCGGGCGGTGCGCCGCTTGTTGGGCTACGTGGCCCAGGAAGTGGCAATCGACAAGATTCTTACTGGCCGCGAGCTGCTGCAGCTGCAGGGCGACATCTACCACCTGGCTCCGGCTGCCCGGAATCGGCGCATGGATGAGTTGATCGAGTTGCTTGGCATGGCCGATTGGATTGATCGGCGTTGCGGCAGTTACTCGGGTGGCATGCGGCGCCGGCTCGATCTGGCCGCCGGCCTGCTGCACTCCCCCCAGGTGCTGGTGCTAGATGAGCCCACCGTCGGCCTTGATATCGAGAGTCGCGCGGTCATCTGGGCCGTGCTGCGCCAGCTGCGCGATGCCGGCACAACCGTTTTGCTCAGTAGCCACTATTTAGAGGAGGTGGATGCCCTGGCTGACCATCTGGCGATCATCGAGGCCGGCAAGGTCATCGCCGAAGGCGCCCCTGCGGTTCTCAAGGCCGCCTTGGGTGGCGATCGAGTGACCCTGCGCGTGCGCGAGTTCAGTGATGCCGAGGAGGCTGAACGGGTGCGCTGCTTGCTCCACGACTGCGCCGGGGTGCGCCAGGTGGTGGTGAACCAGGCCCAGGGCTACTCCTTGAATTTGGTGATTGAGCACGACGGCGTAGTGGAGCAGCTGCGCCGCCATTTGGCAGGAGCCGACCTGCCGGTTTTCGCTCTCGCCCAGAGCCGCCCGAGCCTCGATGATGTTTACCTCCAGGCCACCGGCCGCACCTTGATGGACGCGGAGCTGGCGGTGGCCGGCAGTCGTGACCCAAAGGCTGAACGCAAAGCGAGCATGTAATGACAACAACCCTCCCAGGCTCCCAGCGCGAGGCTTCGGCCTTTGCAGAAATCACTCAGGAAACCCTGGCCCTTACCCGACGTCTGTTCGTCCAGCTGCAGCGGCGGCCCTCCACCTTGGTGGCCGGGGTACTGCAGCCCCTGATCTGGCTTGTGTTGTTTGGCGCCCTGTTTGCTAAGGCTCCGGCGGGCCTTCTGCCTGGTGGCATCAGCTACGGCCGTTTCCTTGGCGCCGGTGTGATCGTGTTCACGGCCTTCAGTGCGGCCCTAAACGCCGGGCTGCCGTTGATGTTCGATCGGGAATTTGGTTTTCTCAACAGGTTGCTGGTGGCGCCGCTGCGCTCGCGCAGCTCGATTGTTTTCGCCTCGGTGCTCTACATCACCACGCTGAGCTTGGTGCAGAGCCTGGCGATCATGGGCACTGCTGCCTTGCTGGGTTATGGCTGGCCTGGAGCGGCCGGCTTGCTGCTGGTGTTGGTCACCCTGCTGCTGTTGGTTTTTGCCGTCACGGCCCTGAGTCTGGGGCTGGCTTTTGCGCTGCCAGGCCACATTGAATTGATTGCGGTGATCTTTGTGGCCAACCTGCCACTGCTGTTTGCCAGCACCGCTTTGGCCCCCTTGTCATTCATGCCGGCCTGGCTGGGCTGGCTAGCTGCCCTTAATCCCCTTACCTTCGCCATAGAACCGATTCGTGCCGCTTACGCCGGACAGGTCTCCCTCACCGCCGTGGTGCTGGAGGCCCCCTACGGCCAGCTCAGCAGCGCCACCTGCCTGGGGGTGCTCGCAGTGTTGGCCGCTGGGCTGTTCCTGCTGATTCGGCCTCTTTTGGATCGCAAGCTCAACTAGCCAGCCCTTTCGTGACGCAGCCCTCCAGATTTCCCCCGACAGACCGACCAGACCTGTCGGACCGCTTGCTGGCGGCGGTGGCTGAACGGGATCAGGCCATGGCCCAGCGTCTGGTGCAGCAGTGGGTTCATCGTCGCGGGTTGGTGACGCTCGATGCCCTGATCGCCGGCCCCCTTTGCGCCGGCCAGGGAGTAGAGGCAGTTGAATGGCTGCAGCTTCAGGCTGGTCTGGCAAGTAACTCTGAAATCTCCCAGGAGATTGGGATGTCGGTCGTCCAACCGGAAGTTCGGCCTAGCGTTCAACCAGTTGTGCAACGGGCGGTGCTTGCCCTTGTGCAGGATGCCTTGGCTCCGGCACCTTTCAATGCGGCTCCTGCGCCCCATACCCACTCTTCCCTGCGGGCCTGGCTGCCTGATGCAGATGGGCTTGCTGGCCATGACCTTCCCCTGGCCAGCTAAGTGAAGCCCTCCGGACTGATTGTTTCGGTGCAGGCCCCCGAGGGCTCACCTATGCGCGATCCCGATGTGATCGCGGCTATGGCGGATGCCAGCCTCCGTAATGGGGCTTCCGGTGTGCGCCTAGAAAGCCCAGAACACATCGGCGCGGTGCGTCAGCGCTGCCCCAAGGCCTTGATCGTTGGCCTTTGGAAACGCAGCTACCCAGATAGCTCGGTGTACATCACGCCTGGGTGGGAGGAGATTCGTGCTGTTTGGGCTGCAGGAGCCGATGTGGTGGCGATTGATGCCACCGAGCGGCATCGCCCCGGCGGCGAAACCCTGGGAGCCCTGATCGCCCGCGCCCAGCAGGAACTTGGCGCCCCGCTGATGGCGGATGTCGATAGCGTTGCCAATGGCCTGCGCGCCGCAGAGCTGGGTTGTACCTGGGTAGGCACCACCCTCTATGGCTACACGGAATCAACCTCAAGCCAGCAACCACCAGCTTGGAATCTGTTGCCTCTGCTGCGGCAGCAATTGCCTACTGAGGTGAGCCTGATCTGCGAGGGCGGCATATCAAGCCCCCAGCAGGCCCGTCAAGCGCTCGACCTCGGCGCTGATGCCGTGGTTGTGGGCACGGCAATCACCGGGGTCGATTTGCAGGTTGCTGCCTACGTTCGGGATGTTCGGGCCTGCTGAGAGCCTGGGATCACAT
>CAZKER010000059.1:0-2395 GCA_964551845.1 uncultured Cyanobium sp. | reverse complement strand
ATGACCTGGAGCCTGGCAGGAAACACCTGCTTTACTTCCAGGGTGTGCAGATGTCCACTGGACAGCACTGGTACGTGTCGGTGATCGTGGCCAAGGGATCTAAACCAGGCAAGCGCATCACCCTGACGAGTGGTGTACACGGTGACGAGATGAGTTCTGTGCACACCGTACAAACGGTTATGGGCAGGTTGAACCCAGCGGAAATGTCGGGCACCGTCATGGCGGTGTTGGACATTGCACGTCCTGCAATGGAGAGCATGCAACGCAGTTGGCCGAGTAGCGGGCGCGGTTTCGAGTTGAACGACATGAACCGCACATGGCCCGGCAATGAAAACGGCATCAGCGCCGTGAGCCGCCACGCCGGACTTGTGTTCAACCGATTGCTCAAGCCCAATACCGACCTGGCCATCGACTTCCATACCGGGACCACCGGCTTAGATGCAGCCGCCCTTCATATCGGTGACATGCGCATCCCGGACGTGAAGACCATGATGATGCTTTACCCAGTTACGGCGATCTGGGACAGCCCGATCTACCCTGGCGTGCTGCACAACGCCTACATCGATGCAGGAATTCCCTGTTTTACGCCCGAGGTGGGTGTAGCGCGGAAGCTCGATCTCGACATGATTCCGATCTTCGTCGAAGGCACGATGAACGTCTTCAAGCACTACGGCATGGTCCCAGGGAAGATCGGACGCACCGCCGTTGATACCAACGTCTACATCGGGAAGAATGTGGTTCCCGTGCTGACCAGCCACGGTGGCTTCATCGAATTGTTAGTCAAACTGAATGACAAGGTCCGAACAGGGCAAAAGGTAGCCATCCAGCGCAACGCTTTCGGGGAAGTGGTGGCCGAGTACACCAGTCCGGTCAACGGCCTCATCAGTGGCTTGCGCAGCGACGCCACATCAGAGCCCGGCAACGTGCTGTTCTTCATCCTGTTCAGCGGTGCGCCGCAGTCCGGCGCAGCCCCCTACTCGGAGTAGCTCGTCGCAGCACCCCAGCTTGGTAGATCGTGTGCAGTCAAGCTGCCATTCAGATGACTGCTCTTGGGCATGAACGACCCGAAAGCACCGCCCCTTCCCAGGATCATCGCCAGCGAAGGATCTCCAAACCGACGGCAGGAACACGAGGCGAGATTCTTTGTATCAAAGTGAACGGTGTTAGAAGTATCCGCATATCATCCAGACCAACCTTGATGGCAGGTGAAAACCCAGGCCAAGCTTGGTCAGGGGAAGTGTTTTATACGGATTCATCCATTCAACGCTAGCAGGATTCAGCAAATGAATCGCTCTGCATGTATTAGTATCGCACGATCCATGCAATACCTATGAGAAGAGACAAGAATGAACGGCCTGTAGCAAGATCCACATCAGATCGCCAGTTCATTGAGGACATCTACCGAATCCAGCCGCCGGAGGGAATCAAGTTCTTTGCGGCCTGACATATCAATCTTTCATTTCTATATTAACCGCGCGGGCAAACACTTGTCACCCAAGCAACGAATCATCCTGGAAGCCACAAAGGATGAGCTACGCGTGCCCTAGGTCGCCAAAGGTGAGGCATTAAAGAATAACCCAGATCAAAAATCTGAGGACAAAACTATGTTGCTCAATGCCGCCCAACCAGCGATATCACTAAGGGAAATTCCAGGCAACAGATTGTTGGGCTACCCAGCACACGACGGGCGGTGGAGGCCTCAGCCCCCGCCAGCCGGCTGATCCGGCGACTCTCGCAACCGCGGCAACAGCTGCACCAAGTTGCAGGGACGCGTGGTGGCATCCAGCTGGGCGCTGATCAGCCGGTCCCAGGCGGTTTGCACTGCATCGAGCGAGCCGGGCAGCACAAAGATCACCGTGCCGTTGGCCACCCCCGCCAGGCAGCGGCTCTGCAGGGTGCTGGTGCCGATCGTTTCAAACGACAGCACCCGGAACAGCTCACCGAAGCCCTCGATCGTCTTGTCGAGCAGGGGCGCCACCGCCTCCGGCGTGCCGTCGCGGCCGGTGAGGCCGGTGCCGCCACTGCTGATCACCACCTGCACTGCCTCATCGGCGATCCAGCGGCTGAGCTCCGCCCGGATCCGGTAGCGGTTGTCGGGCACCAGCGTCCGCTCCACCAACCGGTGGCCAGCCGCCTGCAGCCGCGCCAGCAGGGCGTCGCCGCTGCGGTCGTCTTCGAGGGTGCGCGTGTCCGACACCGTGAGCAGGGCGATGGCGAGGCTCACCGGGGGCCAGACGAAACGTCGTTTCATTGTGCTGGGGCCCAGACTGAGCACCAGCCGCTGCAGCCCATGGCCGCGTCCGCCCACCCAGGGGCATGCATTCAGGTGCGGCTATTCGCGTCCCTGCGCGAAGCAACCGGCTGGAGCGAGCAGCTGGTGACCCCGGCAACCACG
>CAZKER010000058.1:0-12478 GCA_964551845.1 uncultured Cyanobium sp. | reverse complement strand
GCAACGGCATCTGGCTCTAAAGCCCTACCCGCGACGCTTTGGCGCCGGCAGGATGGCCAAGTGGTGGGTGGCTGGCGCTGGGTACTGGCGGCTTCCGGCCGCCCCCAGCTGCTGCTTTTCCTTGGCCCCGAACCACCTGCTGCCGCCCCCGCGACTGTTACGCCAGTGCTTGGCCAGCCCGGCCTAGGTCGTTCGATGCAGCTGCGCGCCAGGCCTGCAGCATTAGCGGAGCGGGGCCTGCTGCCGCCTGACCTGCCCCAGCCTGTGCAGCAGGCGAGCCAGCTGAGCCTGGTGGCTGTGCCGGCTGCCCCTGGTTCAGCCCTTAGCCAGCTGTCGGGGCGGCTTCAGCTGCGGCTTCGGTAGTGGCTGAGCTTGCCGCGGTGGTGGCTTCCTGTTGTTGCCGCTCCCGCTTACGGCGTTCGGCAGCAACGGTTTCCTCCATTAATTCCACCGCTTGGGCCATCTTCTCCAGGTTGGTGGCGTAGAGGCTCAGGTCTTTGTCGAGACGTTCGCGCAGCAATCCCATGGCGCTGCCCAGGTCGTGGGCATAGCTGCGCAGTGCGGAGGCATCCATGGCGTCGGCGCCTTGGGCCTGCTCCAGCAGGCTCAGCAGGCCTACGGCCATTAGCCGGGAGTAGTGGAAATCGGGACGGCGGATGCCGGCCAGAGCTGCAGCAACCGGTTCGGGTGCCCCCTCACCTGCCTGCTCGATCCACTGCTTCACCTGCTCCACGCTGTGGCTGCCCATGGCAGCCATGGCCCCGTCGCGCTGTTGACGCAAATTGTTGGCATCGAAGCCGGAAGCGGAGCAAAGGGCCTGAAGCAGGGGGTCGCGCTGGGCTTCGGGGCGATAGCCCTTGGCAAAACTGTCGAACACCTGGATTAGGCCGCAAGCAAACAGTGCATCACTGCGGAAGCCGGCCTGGCGGCTGAGCAGGTGAAGCTCAACCAGCAGCTCATCCACCATGCGGCGGTAGAGCGGCGCGATCACGTAGGGAAAGGCGCGGTGAAACTCCCGCTTGCTGTCGGCAACGGTGAGGGCTGCACTCACGCTCAAGTAGTCCAAGGTTGGTCGACCCTAGCCGCCCAGGCTCAGTAGGATCGGGCCCAGATGCAACTACAGCCTCATGATCCCGATCGTGATTGAAGAGTCGGGCCGGGGTGAGCGCGCGTTTGACATTTATTCCCGTCTGCTGCGGGAGCGCATCATCTTCCTTGGGGAACCGGTCACTGCTGAGTCGGCCAACCGGGTTGTGGCCCAGCTGCTTTTTCTAGAGGCAGAGGATCCCGACAAGGACATTTTCATGTACATCAATTCACCAGGTGGATCGGTGTACGACGGTTTGGGAATTTTTGACACCATGCAGCACATCAAGCCCGATGTGCAAACCGTCTGCGTGGGCCTGGCCGCTTCGATGGGCGCCTTTCTGCTTTGTGCTGGCACCAAGGGCAAGCGCAGCAGCCTTACCCACTCGCGGATCATGATCCACCAGCCCTTAGGCGGCGCCCGCGGTCAGGCCAGCGACATTCGCATCCAGGCCAATGAAATTCTCTACTTAAAGCAGAAGCTCAACCAGGAGCTCAGCGACCGCACTGGCCAGTCCCTACCTCGCATCGAGGAAGACACCGACCGCGACTTTTTCATGTCCCCAGCGGAGGCCGTTGAGTACGGCTTGATCGACAAGGTGATCGAAAAGCGCCCCGTGCGCCCCGTCTGAGCAACTAGGGGGCGCCGGCAAAGGCTGATTAAAAGGAGTAGCGCAAACTCAACTGCACTCCATGGGCTTGAAGAGCCGCCTTGGTTCCACCGATGGGGATGCCTGTGCCTGCTGCCAGCGTTGGTCGTAACAGAGCAGCCTGGCCGCTGTTGGTTCGTACATCGCCAAGGTCGGTAAAGCGATAGGCCAGATCGAGATCTAGCCGCTTATTTAGGGGAATGCTGATGCCTGCGGTCAGCAGGTAGGCCAAGTCGCTGGAGCTGCCATCGGGCGTGACCGTGGCAGCGTTTGCGGCGATGCCGGGGAAGCGATAGGTAACGGAGCTAAGCCTGTTGCGGGCGACACCCAGTCCGGCGCCAAGGAAGGGGCGAACCCGGCCCAATTTGGGCAGATCCACATAGGCCACCCCAAATCCAGCTACTGAGGACGCCGAGCCAGTTACGGGCTGGTTGGCTCCAGCACGGCCCAGGAAGTTGCTCTGGCCGCTGAATTCAAGGTCTGGCCGCCAGCTGAGCAGAGCTTCGGCTCGTAACCAGCTGTTAAAGCGATAGCCGGCAGCTGCATCGATCACGGCTGCTGGCTCGAAGCTGCCTGAGGCGCCTAGTGCCTCGCCGTTGTTGCCACGGCCGCAACCAAACAGGGCCTGTGGCTGCTGGCTGGAGCAGTTGTTATCGCTGAAACCGTTTGTCTTTGGCCAGTCGCTCCCGGCCCCCAGGCGCACATAGGGGCCGGGAGCCAGCGGTGGGTTGGCGAGGTTCACATCAATGTCGGGCATTCCAGGCACTCGGATCGGGCAGAGCTTGCCAGGCCTCAATCTCCATGGCGTAGGCCGCATGACGCTGGATCGCGTCATCCATGAACAAAGCTGCCCGGATGGGAATGTCTGGGCCCGTGAAGGAATGCATGGCTATGCCTGCAGTGATTGTCCTTAGAGCTGCTAATTGCAGGTCGTATCGCGCCTCTTCAAGCGAGTAATCGCAAACTCCAAGCTTGAGCAGCTCTTGGTGCCAAGCCAGCAGCAGGTCTTCATGACGTCCAAGCCGCTGTGACTGCGGCGTGCTGCCGCCAATTAAAAAGGCGATATCAATAGCAGCTGAACTACGGCTAGCCCAGGACCAATCAATTATCACTGAATCTGGATCTTCCAGCGTATGGCCGAACAGCAAATTGACGGCGCGAAGATCGCCATGCACGAGTGTCCAAGGCCTGTCATCGAGAGCCTGATCAATGTCACAGCTTTGCTCCAATACCGCGCGATATAACCGGCAAACATCCGTGCCGAAACGCACGCCGTAGGTGGCGAAGAAATCATCAACTATTTCGGCTTTGGGATCTGAAAACCAGAAGCCATGATTTGGCAACCAGTTGTGCTGCTTCAAGGAAGGATCAAGCCAGAATTCGGCGTGGATAGCTGCCATGCGTTGGATTGTGGCCAACGTTTCCTGATAGCTGAGGCCGATAACTTGATCGCCTGAACGTAAGTGGGTCAGATCCTCGATCAGCAGCCAAAAAGGTTCAGAGGAGTTGGTTGCAAAGACTGAGGGTTTGTGATTTTCAAGTCGGGGAGTGCAGTGAGTGTAAACACCCACCTCACGACCAAATGCATTATTTAGCCGGCTAAATTCATTAAAATCCTTATTTGAGGTTTCACTTTTGAGAATTACGCTTGCTGGCCCTTCTTCTGGCGGATCACAGCTCAGCTTCAGGTGCCAAGTGGTCGATTGAAACCCCCTGCCCTCTCCCAGCAGCTTCGCCTCCAGGCTTTTGACAGTGGTGCCGAGAGCCTCACCGATCCACTGCGGTTCGGGCTGCTTTACCAGCATTTCTGTGGGATCGATGGCCGGCATACCAAGAAGTCCAATTGCGTGCGTGGCTCTGAACCTTAGTTGGGTTAGTGCCATTTTCTGCCAGTGCCTGCCAGGCAGCGGCGGAGAAGGAAGCTGCGAATCATGGCTGGCATATCGGTCAATCTTTAGGCGCTTGGAACACTGGTTGGTTGACGGATGGGACCAGCATGGCCAGGTTTGGGGTGCACTTTAAATCTGCCGTAATGCACGCCACCCTGCGCGAATACGAGGGAATCAAGGATCCGGCTGAGGCGACCCAGCCCTTGCTTGATGGGCTGCTAGCTGAAATGCAAGCTCTGCCAGGTTTTATTGCTTACTACTTCGTGGACGTGGGTGAGGCAGGCGACCGGATGATCTCCCTCAGCGTTTTTGAGACCAGTGAGGCTGCAGAAGAGTCGAACCGCGTGGCAGCCCGCTGGGTGGCTCGCTGGCTAGCCGACCACCCAAAAACGGCACCCACAGCGAGTCGCGTGGATGCCGGTCCAGTGGTAGCTAGTGCTACTGCTTGATCAGCCGGCCAGCAGGGGCGAGAAACGCTCCTTCTCTGGAATTGTCGTGAATTCGGCCACGATGGCGCGGAACTCGTCGCCATCGAGGCTCTCTTTCTCGATCAGCAGCTCAACCACCCGATCCATGCAGGCACGGTGCTCTGCCACGAGTTTGACGGTATCGGTGTAGCAGCTATGCACCATCTGACGTACGGCGTCGTCGATCTTGCTGGCAAGGCGGTCGGAACCATCGCTGCGCGTCATCAGGTCGCGGCCTAGGAACACTTCCTGGTTGCCAGCCTCAAAGGACACCTGGCCCAGATCGCTCATGCCGAAACGGGTGACCATCTGGCGGGCAATTGAAGCCACTTGCTGAATGTCCCCACCTGCGCCAGTGGTGACCTCCGCATGACCGAAGACGACATCCTCAGCAGCTCTACCTCCGAGGGCACCCATGATGCGTGCACGCAACTGGGCCCGGCTCACCAGCATCTGCTCCTCGTCTGGAGAGAACCAAGTAAGGCCTTGGGCCTGACCGCGTGGGATCAGGGTGACCTTCTGAACGGGATCGTGAGCCTGCACCAGGGTGCCCACCAGGGCGTGGCCAACTTCGTGGTAAGCAATTAGACGCTTGCTGCGGCCATCGGTGAGTGGCTTGCCCTCCATACCGGCGATGATCCGATCGACGGCATCATCAATTTCAGCCAGGGTTGTTGCCTCTTTACGGCGTCGGGCCGTGAGGATTGCCGCTTCATTGAGCAGGTTGGCCAGATCGGCACCGGAGAAGCCTGGGGTACGGCGAGCAATTACCTCGAGGCTCACGTCATCGGCGAGCTTTTTACCGCGGCTGTGCACCTTGAGCACAGACAGCCTGCCTTTGATATCTGGCACATCAACCTGAACCTGGCGATCGAAACGACCCGGGCGCAGCAGAGCTGAATCGAGCACATCGGCTCGGTTGGTAGCGGCAATGATGATGATGCCGCTATTGCCTTCAAAGCCGTCCATCTCGGTGAGCAGCTGGTTGAGGGTTTGCTCCCGCTCGTCGTTGCCACCGCCAACACCGGCACCCCGCTGGCGGCCAACCGCATCGATTTCGTCGATGAAGATCAAACAAGGGCTATTTTCCTTAGCCCGCTTAAACAGGTCGCGAACGCGGCTGGCACCAACGCCAACAAACATTTCAACGAACTCAGATCCGGAAAGGGAGAAGAATGGAACTCCAGCTTCGCCGGCGATCGCCTTGGCCAGCAGGGTTTTGCCGGTACCGGGAGGTCCCACCAGCAGTACACCTTTGGGAATTTTGGCACCAACGGAGGTAAAGCGTTCCGGAGTCTTGAGGAAGGTCACCACCTCTTGGAGGTCTTGCTTGGCCTCTTCAACTCCGGCCACGTCATCGAATTTGACGCCGGTTTCAGCTTCCATGGCGAAGCGTGCCTTGGTTTTGCCGAATTGCATCGCCTGACCGGGCCCCCCGGGCATGCCGTTGCCGCGGCGTGAAAGGAAGATCAGCGAGCCGATTAGCAGCAGGGGGAAGAGCAGATTGCCCAGCAGTCCCAGGGCTGGCGGAGCCGTCTTGGGCGGATGAATATCAAAGCTGATTCCCTGCTCCTTGAGCTTGTTCACCAGCTCGGGCGCCACACCAGGCAGATCGACGCGCAGACGCTGCACTCGGTTGTCGAGGTCGGGATCAACCGCCTCAATAACCGCACTGCGGCCGCCGTCGAAGATGTCAACTGCCGTAACCCGACCAGCATCCACGTAATCAAGGAAGCGGCCATAGCTCATCCGGGCTACAGCGGCATTGCGAGGGGCGACTGTGGCGACTGCGGCGCCATCGGGCTTAAAGCGGGCTGTACCGCCATTACCAAGCAGCTGCCATCCGAGAAATGCGACCACTGCTAGGGGCAGTAGCCAGAGGGCAATCAGACGCCAGCGCTGGTTCATAGCTGAGAAACTTTGTTGACAAGTGTAACGGCGCCTGTGCCCCTGCCCGAGTGCCGCTTCAGCTAGCTGCGGCCCAGGGCAGATCTCCTCCCAGCAGACTGGACGCGTAGCAGCCTGAACCGTGTAGGGCCTCGAGTTGAGGTGGTTCGGCCGGTGCTTCGTTCAGCAGATCCATCGCCTGAGCAGTGTCCACCAATTCCGGCCCGCCGATGCCGTGAGTCCAGATCTTGACCTCGCTGCTCGGCGGGCATTGGAAGCTGAGTAGCTCGAATGGAAACACCACCCTTTCAAGAAAAAATTCCTCAGGACCGATGCAGCGCAGGATCACCATCCGATCGCTGGTATTGCGGTAGCTGCACGCCATGTATGCCAAAACTGGAACCCGGTTTCACCCTGCTATCAAGCCATTGGCTTGAGTGCGGGTTTGGTGACGAACGCCACTGTTTTCGATCTTTAATGGTTTCTTCTGATTCGAGTTTGATGCTTCGGCCCTGCGCAGCCGCTTTCAGAGGCTGCGCAGGGCAACGATTGGATCGAGGCGTGCAGCCCGGCGGGCAGGCACCACACCGAAGAAAAGACCAATTGAGCCGGACAGTCCCACTGTGACCAACACCGTGGTCGCCCCAATCGTGGCGGGTAGGGGTGTCAGGACGCCGACTAGTGCCACTGTGCCAATCCCTACTGCGCTGCCGATCACACCGCCGAGACTGGCCAATACCAACGACTCCACCAGAAACTGCAGCAACACATCGCCACTGCGGGCCCCGAGAGCTTTACGCAGGCCGATCTCCTCGGTGCGCTCGCTCACCGAGACCAACATGATATTCATGATGCCGATGCCTCCCACCAGCAGCGATACGCCGCCAATGGCAGCCAGCATCAAGGTGAGCCCGCCGGTGATCGTGCTCACAATGGTTAGAGCATCCTTCTGGGAGCGCACTGCAAAGTCGTCCTCCCGCAGGATTCGGTGCCGTTGACGCAACAGGTTGGTGATCTGAAAGCTCGCGGCACTGGTGCTCTGCTCGTCTCGGGCTTCGACGCTGATGAAGTTGAGGCTGACTCCGAATGTGCGGTTCCGCCCCGAAAGTTTGCTCACCATGGTGCTGAGTGGCACGTAGGCGTTCTCGTCCTGGTTTTGGCCAAACACAGCGCCCTTGGGTTCAAGAACGCCGATCACTTCGAACAACTGGTTGCGAATTCGCAGCTGGCGTCCCACCGGCTCCTTGCCCGGAAACATTTTTGCGCCCAGGTCTGGGCCCACCACGGTGACGTTGCGGGCGCCGCTGAGATCGCTGGCGGAGAAGAAGCGTCCCTGGGCCATTTCAAACTGCCGCACCGGTAGAAACTCGGGCGTTACCCCGGAAACCGACGCGGTGCTACTCAGCCCGCCGGCCTGTACCACCTCACTTAGGGTGATTTGAGGGGCTACGCGCTTGACGCTGGGGACTTGTTCGCCGATGGCCTCGGCATCTTCGAGCACGAGGGTTTTGGGGAAGTCGATGCCCTGGCGCCGGGTGTCGTTGTTGCCGGGCACCACGAAGAGCACGTTGGCGCCGAGGTTGCTTAGCTGCCCTTCAGCCAGGTTCTGGGCGCCTCTCCCCACCCCCACCAAGGTGATCACGGAGGCATTGCCGATCACGATGCCGAGCATGGTCAGCAAACTGCGCAGCCGATTGGAGCGCAGGGTGCTCAGGGCCATGCCCACGGTTTCCCCCATCGGGAGCTTGGTTGGCATAGCGGCGGCGGTTACTGGCCTTAAACGATGGCGGGTCTGTCGTCGGCGTTGTGGCTGCGAGCGCCGCGGTGCACCTCGCCACGGAGCAAATCCAGGGTCACGATTTCACCTTGGCGCAGGCTGGCGATTGCGTTGCAGACACCAACAATTGCCGGGATGCCGGTGCGCTGGGCAATCAAAGCGGCGTGGCTATCGAGGCCACCGGCTTCAGTGATCACCCCCTTGGCCTTGCGGATCGCCTCGACGTAATCGGCACAGGTTTCATGCACTACCAGAATTTCGCCGGATTGAATTGCCGCGGCTGCCTCCGGGCTGTCAACCAGACGCACCCGGCCGCTCACCGATCCAGTGCCGACTCCAGTGCCCTTCGAGAGCACGGCAGAGACGATGCCCACCTTGATGAAGTCGGTGGAGCCGCTGATGCCCGAAAGGGTGCCTGCGGTTTGTACTACAAGGTCGCCATCCTGGAGGAAGCCCAGCTCGCGAGCCATGCCCATGGCCAGGCTGAAGGTGCTGGTGGAGGAGCTCTGCTCTTCCACTACCAGGGGATTGACACCCCAGCAAAGCTGCAGCTGCCGGGCCACATTCACCTCACTGGTGATTGCCAAAATCGGTGTGCTGGGGCGGAACTTGCTGACATTGCGAGCCGTAGATCCCCCTTTGGTAAGCGGCAAGATTGCAGCCGCATTCAGCTGGCGAGCAATGCTGCTCACCGCTTGGCAGATGGCGTTGGGGATGGTGGTCGCCATGTGGCTGTCGAGCACCCGCTGGGGGTAATCCCGCTCGATGCGCCGGGCGATTGTGGCCATGGTGGACACCGCCTCCACGGGGAAATCTCCTACCGCGCTTTCGTTTGAAAGCATTACAGCGTCGGTGCCGTCAAGGATGGCGTTGGCTACGTCACTAACCTCGGCCCTGGTGGGCCTGGGGCAGCTCACCATTGAATCCAGCATCTGGGTGGCGGTGATCACCGGGATGCCGAGGCTGTTGGCCTTGCGAATCAGCTCCTTCTGCAACAGGGGCACTTCTTCAGCGGGCATCTCGACGCCGAGGTCACCCCGAGCCACCATCACCCCGTCGCATAGGGGCAAGATGTCGTCGATTTGGTCGATTGCCTCAAACTTTTCGATCTTGGCCACCACGGGGGTGTTGTGGCCGTGACTGCGGATCAACTCACGGATCTCGCGCATGTCCGAGGGGTTGCGCACAAAGCTGAGCGCCACCCAGTCGACCCCCTGCTTCAGCCCAAAGGCGAGGTCGATGCGGTCTTTCTCGGTGAGAGCCCGAATAGAGAGCTGCACATCAGGGAAATTGACTCCCTTGTTGTTGGAGAGCACTCCTCCAACGGTGACACTGCAGAAAAGGGTTTGTTCGGGCTTGTCGACGCTGTCAACAACCATCTCGACCCGGCCGTCATCCAGCAGGATGCGGCTGCCCGGCACCACCTCATCGGCCAGGCCTGCGTAGGTGACTGTTGCAATCTTCTGATTGCAGGCCACATCCCGGGAAGTGAGGGTGAAGTGATCACCCTTGGCCAGGGTGATTGGTCCGTCGGCAAACCGGCCTAAGCGAATTTTGGGACCCTGCAGGTCTTGAAGGATGCCGAGCTCAATGCCCAGCTCCGCAGACACCTGCCGAATCGTGGCGATGCGAGCCGCGTGTTCGCTGTGGTCGCCGTGGGAAAAATTGAGTCGAAATGTGGTCGCACCGGCGTCCACCAATTCGCGCAGGCGTTCAGCGGATTCCGTAGCAGGCCCGATCGTGGCCACGATCTTGGTGCGACGCATGAGATCGGGCTGGGGCATTCAAACGCCATCAGACGATTGGAAACTACCATCCAGGCCTGCAACGGGCTGTGCCAATTGGATTTTCAGCATTATCAGGAGCGTTGCCTCGCCACGGCTCGCTATCCAGATGCCGGTACCAACCCTATTTATCCCACCCTGGGGCTTTGCGGTGAGGCTGGCGAGGTGGCCGACAAGGTCAAAAAGGTGTTGCGCGACCGGCAGGGGAGCTTCTCGCCAGAGGTGATTGCAGACCTACAGCTGGAGCTGGGGGATGTGCTCTGGTATGTGGCGCAGCTCGCTACCGAACTCGGCCTGGAGCTAGAGCAAATTGCCCAGAGCAACCTCGACAAACTGGCCAGCCGCGCCGCCCGTAACGTGATCGGAGGCAGCGGAGACAGGCGGTGACCAGGCAAGGGCGTGTACTTGGACAGTCGCTGGGGCGGATTTTTGCGCTTGTAGCGCTTGCCGCGCTGCTGCTACTGCCAGCCCCTGCCTGGGCGGCCGATCTGCAGGTATCTGAGGTGAGCCTCGAACCTTGTCCCGCCGAGGACATCGGCGCCCAACCGGAACTGCGGCGCCCAGCTGGCGCAAGCTGCTATGCGCTGCGCGGCAGCGTGGTCAATCCGGGCCGCAAGCCTGTTGTGGATACCGATGTTTTCGCGTTGATAGTCGATTCGAGTGGGGAGCCGGTGTTGCAAAACCGCACCCGGGTGGGCTCGATCGGTGATGTTCCGCCAGGTACTTCCGCTTTTGCTCTGCGCTTATCGGTGCCGGCTGGCACTCCTGGTCCGCTCAGCTTCCGCAATGTCAAGGCGAGAGGTTTTAGTGCTCCGGTGCGGACTCGCGCCGGAGCCGATGACGAGCTGCTCCCCCTTGAACAGGCCCTTGCCGATCAGTAACCAGCTCCCAGTACCGAAACGCTGGCGCCTTCGAGCAGGCTTTGCACTAGCTGCAGGGCAATGAAGGCCACAATCGCCGAGAGGTCGAGGCCGCCAAGGGGCGGAATCAGGCCCCGGAAGGCGTTCAGATAGGGATCGGTGATCGAGCTCACCGTCGAAAGCACAGGGTTGCTCCAGTCGAGGTTGGGGAACCAGCTCAGCAACACCCGCACCAGCAACACCAGGGTGTAGATGCTGAGGGTCTGGGCCAGAACCTGCAGCAGAAAACTCAGGGCGTCCATGGAAATTTGTTAGTGCACCAACTCTAGGCAGCTTGCTTCCAGAGGTCAGCTTCAGCCTTGATGGCGAAGGTGCGGTGGAATTTTTCGCTGAGGGTGAGCCAGTAGGAGCGTCCCTCGCTCTGGCGTTTGCGCTCGATGAAGTTCTGGGCGAGCAGCTCCTTGATGTGGTCGTAAGCGCCGGAGCCGCGCAGCTCCACCAGATCGGATTGGAGGATCCGTTTTTTCAGGGCAATCGTGGCCAGGGTGCGCAGGGCGGCGGTGGATAAATCAACCGGTAGCAGGTTTTGCACCAAATCACCTAGGCCGTCGCGCAGTTGCAGGCTGTAGCGGTTGCCCTCCTGGCGCACTTCCAGGGCCGTATCCCGGTGGGCGTAGTCGGTAATCAGGGTGATCAGGCCGAGCTCCGCCTCCTCCCGGCTAATAGCGGCAATTTCGGCCAACTCAGCCAGGCTGAGCGGCCGGCCCTTCAAATAGAGAATCGCCTCAATCCGGGCGGGCAGTGATAGTGCCTGGATCCCTTCTGCCGCCGCAGCGCCCTGCTTCAGCGACTTGCTTTGCATCAATGGAGGTTACCGCAGCTTTTTGAGCTCATGCCAGGGCTGGCAGGGGCGCTGAGCTGGGTCCCAAAAACAGCTTGTAGGCGGGGTTGGCGGACTCGTCCCAGTGCCGATAGCCCAGGCCATCGAGAAACTCCTGCCAGGCGGGTCTGTCGACGCCAGGCACCTGCACTCCCACCACGATGCGGCCCACGTCGGCGCCGTGGTTGCGGTAGTGAAAAATGCTGATGTTCCAGTTTGCGTGCAGAGCGTTTACGAACGCCATCAGGGCGCCGGGCTTTTCTGGAAACTCGAAGCGGTAGAGCAGCTCTTCGCCCTGCTCGAGCGCCGCGCCAGCACTGGCGGGCAGCCGGCCGCCCACCATGTGGCGCAGGTGCAGCTTTGCCAATTCGTTATTGGATAGGTCGAGGCAGGGGAAGCCGGCGTCCTGCACGTCGTGGATTAGTTGTTGCTCGTCGGCCGTGCCGCTGGTCTGCACCCCCACAAATATGTGGGCAACCCTGGGATCGGCCAGCCGGTAGCTGAACTCGGTGAGGCTGCGTTGGCCCAGTACGTCGCAGAAGCGCCGCAGGCTGCCGGTCTGCTCGGGGATCTCCACCGCCAGCATCGCTTCGCGGTCTTCACCGATCTCGGTGCGCTCGGCCACGAAGCGCAGCCGATCGAAGTTCATGTTGGCGCCGCAGGCAACCGCCACCAGGGTCTGGCCATGCAGGCCCTGTTGCACTACGTCGCGCTTCATGCCTGCTACGGCAAGGGCTCCGGCCGGCTCAAGGATCGATCTTGTGTCTTCGAACACGTCCTTGATGGCCGCGCAGATGGCGTCGGTGTCGACGGTCACCATGCGATCCACCGTTTGCTTCGCCAATTCAAAAGTGAGCTCACCGACGCGGCGCACCGCCACGCCATCAGCGAAAAGGCCCACCTGCTCAAGCTGCACCCGCTCACCGGCGGCGAGGGAGCGGGTCATGGCATCGGCGTCCACTGGCTCAACGCCAACGATCTGCACCTGGGGCCAGAGGGTTTTGACGTAGGCGCCAATGCCGGCGATCAGGCCGCCACCCCCTACTGCTACGTAGATGACGTCTGGCGGTGAGGAGCACTGGCGCAGGATCTCCAACCCGATCGTGCCCTGGCCGGCGATCACATCGGCATCGTCGAAGGGATGGATGAAGCTGAGACCCCGCTCAAGGCCCAGGCGCGTGGCCTCCGCGCAGGCGGC
>CAZKER010000057.1:0-2288 GCA_964551845.1 uncultured Cyanobium sp. | reverse complement strand
GGCATGACCATGGTGGTGGTTAGCCATGAGGTGCGCTTTGCTCGCCAGGTGGCCAGCCGGGTAGTGCTTATGGCCGATGGCGAGGTGGTGGAGGTGGCGCCGCCGCAGCAGTTTTTCACTAACCCGCAGCATGAGCGCAGTAAGCAGTTCCTCAGCCAGATCAGCTGAGTTTCCCCTACTCCACCTTCCCCAGCGTTCATGACAACTCCCACGCCCCACAGCTGGCATGCCATTGACGGGCATTCCTGTCTGCAGGAGCTGCAGTGCGGAGAGGCTGGGCTGAGCACGGCGGAGGTAAGCCGGCGTCTGGCCGATTCCGGCCCCAACCGGCTCGAACTAGCTGCTGGCCGCAGCAACTGGCAGATCCTCTGGGACCAGTTCAGCAACGTGATGTTGATCATGTTGTTGGCGGTTGCCGCAGTTTCCGCCGGCGTGGCCTATGTGGAGCAGAAGTTTCCTAAAGATGCGATCGCGATCGTGTTGATCGTTGGTCTCAATGGCCTGCTGGGCTATCTGCAGGAGAGCCGGGCCCAGAAGGCGCTGCTGGCTCTGCGCGATTTGGCCCAACCCCAAGTGCAGGTGCGGCGCGACGGCCAGTGGCAAAGGTTGTCGAGTGAGGAGCTGGTGCCGGGCGACCTGATTCGCCTCGAGGCCGGCGATCGGGTGCCGGCTGATGGGCGCCTGCTGGAAACCGCCGATCTGGGCGTGCGAGAAGCCGCCCTCACCGGTGAGTCGGAGGCTGTGTTTAAGCGGGCCGATCTGGTGCTGGAGCCGGCCACGCCGGTTCTGGAGCGCCATAACTGTCTGTTCCAGGGCACCGAGGTGGTGCGGGGACGCGGGGTAGCGGTGGTGACTGCTACAGGCATGGCGACTGAGCTGGGGCAGATAGCCACCCTGATCAACACAGCTGGCGGCGAGAGCACGCCCCTGCAGGAGCGGCTCGATGGCCTGGCCAAGGTGCTGGTTGGCACCTCCTTGGCTCTGGTGGCAGTAGTTGTGGGCCTTGGGCTGCTGCTGGGTCAAGACCCGCTCAACCTGCTTGAAGTTTCCCTGTCGATGGCGGTGGCGATCGTGCCGGAGGGCTTGCCGGCGGTGATCACAGTCACCCTGGCGATCGGCACCCAGCGCATGGTGCAGCGTGCTGCCCTGATCCGTCGCCTGCCGGCGGTGGAGGCGTTGGGATCAGTCACCGTGATCTGCTCCGACAAAACCGGCACCCTCACCCAAAATCGCCAGGTTGTTCAGGAGCTGCGCTTCGGCAGTCAATCGGTGGTGGTGGGTGGCCACGGCTACGAACCCACCGGCGAATTCACGGCAGCGCCTGAGGCTGCCTTGGCCGGGGCCCATCCTGGTTTGCAGAATCTGCTGCTGCAGGCCGGTGTGCTCTGCAGTGATGCCGAGTTGCGCCAAGTAGCAGATGGGGCCTGGGAGGTGCTCGGCGACCCCACCGAAGGCGCCCTGGCGGTGGTGGCTGGTAAGGCTGGTTTCGACGATTTCGAGCTCAGGCGGCGCTATGCCCGCAAGGCCGAGATTCCTTTCAGCTCAGAGCGTCAGTTGATGGCGGTATGGGTGGACGATCCGGACGGCAGCCTCCAGGCTCCCCTCGGGGCAGCGGCAGAAGGCTCCAGTCAGCTGATGATCAGCAAGGGTGCCCCTGAAGTGATCCTGGCTAGCTGCAGCCGCTGGCTGGATGGTTCCGGGGTAGTGGCGCTCAGCCCCAACCAGCTCCAGTGGTGGCTCGATCAGGCCCGCGACCTGGCGGCCTCCGGCTTGCGGGTGCTGGCCTTTGCCTGTGCTCCCCACCATCCCAGTCCGGAGCAAGACCTCTCGGGTTTGGTGCTGATTGGCCTGATGGCCCAGCTAGATCCTGCCCGGCCCGAAGTCGCTGAGGCGGTGGCGATCTGCCGCGGCGCTGGCATTCGGCCGGTGATGATCACCGGAGATCACCCGCTCACCGCCAGGGCCATTGGTGCTGGCATTGGTCTCACCACCCTCGATGGTGAGGTGGTGCTTGGGCGGGAACTGGAAGCTTGTAGTGATGAGGATCTGCGCGCGGTGGTAGCTCGCTGCAGTGTCTATGCCCGGGTGCCGCCTGAGCAGAAGCTGCGCATCGTTAAGGCCTTACAGGCCAATGGCCAGGTGGTGGCGATGACAGGAGACGGGGTCAACGACGCCCCTGCCCTTAAGCAGGCCCATATCGGCGTGGCGATGGGCATCACCGGCACGGAAGTGAGCAAGGAGGCATCCGACATGGTGCTGCTGGATGACAACTTCGCCACGATTGTTAG
>CAZKER010000056.1:0-4399 GCA_964551845.1 uncultured Cyanobium sp. | reverse complement strand
AGGCGCCAGATCGGCATCGTTCCCCAAGACACGGTGCTTTTTGATGGCTCGGTGGAGGAAAACATCACCCTCACCAACCCGGAAGCCACCAGCGATGAGATCATCGAGGCAGCCACGATCGCTGCCGCCCACGATTTCATCATGGGCCTGCCGGCCGGATACTCCACCCAGGTGGGCGAGCGGGGCAGCGGCCTCTCCGGTGGCCAGCGGCAGCGCATTGCCATCGCACGCACCATCCTGCAGAAGCCGCGGATGCTGATCATGGATGAGGCCACCTCCGCCCTCGATTACCAAACCGAGCGCGTGGTCAGCGACAACCTGATGCAAGCCCTGCGCGGTTGCACCGTGCTGTTCATCACCCATCGCCTCTCCTCGATTGTTAATGCCGATCTGATTGTCTGTATGGGCAATGGCGCCGTTCTCGAGTTCGGCACCCATCAACAGCTGATGGCATCGCGGGGCCCTTACTACGTTCTGTTTCGTCAGCAGGGCCGCTCCTCCTCTTCCTCTTCTTCCAGCGGCACACCCCCAATCGCCAAGGTGGGCCTGCCAATCAATTACGCCGTCGGCACCTGAGACCCTTCGCCCGTGCCATCGCCTCCTCCCACTCCAGATGCCCTGCTGGCGCCCGCCCCGCCGGCACCCCCTGATGCCGAGGCTGCCGCGGAACAACGCCCGCGCGGCTTTCGTCAGCGACGCACCACCCTGCCCCGCAGCACCCGTGGTTGGAGCCGGGGCATTGTCTGGACCCTGATCGGTCTCACCAGCTTTTCCATCATTTATGGCCTGCTTGCCCGTATCGAGACCTCCGTAAACGCCAACGGCAAATTGCGGCCAATTGGGGGTGTTACCACCATCACCGCACCGTTCAATGCCCCCGTGCTGCAGGTGCTTGTTAAGGAGGGCCAAGATGTGAAGAAGGGCCAGCCCTTGATTGCGCTGCGCGAGCAGGCGGTGCGCAATCAGCGCGTCCACCTCGGCAACCAGCTCTCGATCTGGCAAACCCAGGCCAATCTGCTGGCCCTGAGGCTGGGATTGCCAGGGCCGCCACCCAGTACGCAGGCGGCCAACCGTCAGCTCAGGATTGAACAGCTGGATGTGCAGCTGCGCGTTCAGGCTGCTAGTCAGGAACTCAAACGCAGCCAGATCAATCTGGAGCAGCAGGCTTCGGATCTGCTGGCGCTGCGGCGCCGCCAGTCAATCGAAAACAACATCACCGTCCGGATGAAGCGGCTGGTCAAAGAGGGGGCGATGGCTCGTCTTGAATTGGATCGCCAAGACCAACGCATCGCTGAACTCGAAGGAACGATCAGACGCACCGAAAAGGAGCTCGAATCGGCGCGTTATCGCGTGCGCGAGAGCCAGCTCAAGCAGCGCCAAATCCCAGCTGCTGAATTTAAACAGCTCTACGCCCAATATGACAACGCCAGGCTGCAGCTCTCGTCCGTGCAGGCCAGCATTGATGATCTCAATGACCGCTTGCAACTTGGCCGGCTGATCGCACCCGTTGCCGGCAGGGTCTTCAATCTAAGTGTCAAGCCGGGGGAGATCATCACCCCCGCTCGCCCGGCATTGCAGATCGTTCCCCAAAACAACCTCGATGTAGAGCTCTCGGTTTCCAACCGAGACATCGGCTTCCTCTTGCCAGGTATGCCGGTGGATATTCGCGTCACCTCCTTCCCCTTCACCGACTACGGCTCGCTCAAGGGAACGATTACCCGCATTGGTGCTGATGCTCTGCCCGCCGATGCTCAGAATCCGCAGGAGAACTTCCCGGTGAAGGTCAAAATCAACATCAATGAACTCTCTCGCAATGGCCGCACCTACCAGTTGCGAGCCGGCATGGCCGTTACGGCCTTGATTCAGCTGGGCTCGAGACCGGTGATCTCCCTGATCAGCGATCGATTTGGCGGCTTCATGGAGTCGACCCGCTCTATCCGTTAAGGCTGTTGGAGCCTGGGGTGCTTAGGGCGCTGGGCAGGTTGGCAATCACCTGACTGGTGCCGATTCCCTGGCTGCCGAGCAGATGCAGCTGGCTGCCGAATTGGCCATCCCAGGCGATCGCCAGCTGGCGAGTATCGCTGTCCATACCGGCCAGCAACTGCTCCAGGGGCGCGATCGGCAGCAGCCGGGCATCGCCAAGCCCCTCCAGACCCGATGGAGTTAGCCGCAGAAAGGTCTCCTGGCTGCCGCCGCCGGCGATGGCTTCACTGCGCAGCCAGCCGATCGAGTCAGTGAAGCCGCCGTTGCCATCGAGGTTGGGGCTGAGGTCTAGATCAACCAGATCCGGTAGACCGCTCAGACCATCCCAGAAAGATGGTGCCTGCTGCTCTAGGCCACTGAACACCATCAGGTCACGACCGCCACCGCCGCTCACCTGGAGCCCCTCGCCAGCCCCGCTCAGCCAAGGGCTCCAGCGCAGGAACAGCAGATCGTCCCCTTCCGAGCCGTCGATGCCATCAAAGGCTCCCGAGCTGATGAGGGTGTCGCGGCCCAGTCCTCCCACCACCTGCTCGAAGCCCAGCAGGGAGCCGCTGCTGCCACCTCCAATGCCTGTGGCGCTGCCGCGATCTAAATCCACGTTCACCGGCAGCTTCCAGTTGCTGTACTCCAGTCGATCTAGCCCCGCCCCGCCCAGCAGTTGGCCCGTGAGGCTGCCATCGATGTCCAGTATCGCCACGTCGTTACCGGATCCAAGATCCACCGATTCGATGTTCTCAAAGCGCAGACCATAGAGATTGCCCCTGTTTGGGCCACTAATCAGCAGCACCTCGCGCCGATCAGCAGCCGTCGACTCCAGGGTGTCGAAGCCCGCACCCCCGTCCAGCTGCCCGGCGAGCTCAAGGGTGCTGAGGCTGAAGCGATCATCACCAGCGCCGCCTTGCACCGTCCCGCCCAGTCCTGCATTGACGATGATCGTGTTGTTGCCGTCACCCATCAGGATCCGGCTGCTGCCGCTCACTTCACCTTCCAGCCACAGGGTGTTGGATCCGCTGCCGAGATCAATGGTTGAACCGATCACGGCGCCGTTGACGCGCAGTTCATCGTCGCCACTACCCAGCCGCACCTCGGAATCGAGCAGCCCCACCCGCTCCAGCTTGATGCGGGTGAAGGGATCGTTATACAGAACCCCCAGATTGTTTTGGAGATCGGCATCAATCATGGTCAGGATCGATACCCGGTCATTACCACCACCTACATCCAGCAGGCTGTTCTCCAGGCCAACAGCCCGGGCATTGAGGCTGAACATCCAGTTGCTGCCATCGCCAGCACTGGTAGGGCTATCACCGAAGTCAAAGTTCAGGCCGCTTGTTTGTTGGGCTGAGAGACCGGTTTGATTGGCGGCGAGATAGCCACTGTTGATGGTGATGGTGTCATTGCCCTCCCCCAGCAGAATGCCGGAATTCCTGAGTGCCGTAGTTAATAGATCGAAGCTTAAATAAGCCTGATCACTGCCACCTAGGCCGGTGAAGGTGAGATTGGTGAGTCCTTCTAGAGCCACATAATCCGCCCCCGGCACTCCCTGGATGCTGCTGTCTTGCATCCCTGTCAATTCCGATTTCAACGTTGCTGTGGCCGTGGTGGGGGTGAACAAGCCCAGCTGGAGTAGATCCCTGGCATTGACGATCAGGGCATCGCTGCCATTGCCGTTGAGCACCGTCGTGTTGAGCAAGCCAATGTGCTCAGCCACCAACCTCAGATCGGCGTCATCCAGCTCCGAAAAAGCGAAGGACTGCAGGGTGCGATCGGAATCGAGGCGCAGGCCCTGCTTGGCAGCGGCGGCGCGCAGATCGAGCAAGGTGTTTTCAATCCCCACCTGGGTGGCCTGCTGCTCAGACACGGCCTTGCCTTCCACCGTGCGGCTGCTGGCGCCGCTGACGGTGCGCACCACCACCAAGACCAGCTGCGGCAGGAGATTACCTGGGGTTGGTGGCAGGGGCCCCGGCGGATCCGGCTGAATGGGGTCATCACCGCCGGGTTGAAAGCCCCCCGATCCACTCGCTGGCAGCGGGCTACCACCATTACGACTGCCGCTGAAGGGTTGCCCGGCGGCTGTGCCCTGCAGCTGGGGCAACTTAGCCGCAGGCTCTTGGACCCCATTCGATATGCCAGCGGCCGGTGGCGTTTGAAATCCGCTGCCGAAGGCCTGGGCACGGCGCGTCTCGGCATCGACGTCGACGCTGTCGAGAGGCCGAATCCTGATGCTGCCAGCCTTTGCCTGAAGCCCGCCCGGACCATCAAGACCCGGATCATCAAGGCGTCCGCCTCGGGGCGCCTGGCCCGTGCCGGCCAGCCCTTCCTCCATTAGGTAAGGCAGAAGCACCCCAAGGGCGGCGCCTGTCAGCACACCCTCAAGGGAAATGCGGCGTCCATCCTTTTTTAGGGATGCCGCATCGGC
>CAZKER010000055.1:0-1978 GCA_964551845.1 uncultured Cyanobium sp. | reverse complement strand
TGAACACCAGCAACACCTTCGACTGGCTAGCGGCCGAGCTGGCCTGGGCCACCCCAGGCTTTCGTGATGAGGCACCGCTGCCCTGAGACCCAACGCTGCTGGGCACGGTGCAGGCCCCCTGTCAGGGGGTGATGTGGCTGGGAGATCTGGCTCAGTTGTCGCCCCAGGGCGGGCTGCCATCAGGAGGTCGTGCTCAATTCGCGGGCTGCCTGGTGCAGCACTTCGGGGCGGACTACGGACCGGGCGGCATCGGTTTATTGGTTCAGCCGCTGCTGGGGGAAGCGATCCAGCTGGTGCTCAGGCCCCACAGCGTCTTGGTGCTCAGAGCTGGTGACACCTTGAACCTGATCGCCGAGCGCTACGGCACCACCGTGGCCACCTTGCGGCGGAGCAACCCCCAGCTGGAAAGCACCCAGACGATCGCCGCCGTCGAGGGTGATTCGCTTGCGGTGCTGGCTGGCCGCCATGGCACCACGGAAAGCAAGCTGCGCAGCCTCAACCCTGCTGCTGCCGGTCTACCGCTCCACCACACCCATTCCTGCGGGGACACAACTGCTAGTGCCGGGTTATCTGCCTTCCACGCCACTACCAGCAGGGGAGAGGATCTACCTGCCAGCCCGCCGGGCTGCACCTGCAGTGGATGAATCGGTTCATCTAACTAGTTGATAGAGGCGTCGGGTTTCATGCGCTCAACGGCCAGTGCTCCACACGCCCCTGAGCTGGTGAGAACAGAAAGGTCTCGGCATCGATGCGATGCACCCGGCCATGGATGGCCTCCATGGCACCGCAGGCGAAATCGATCAACCGCTGCGCCTCCCCTCCTTCTGCGCTGCTGGCGTCGAGGACCACGGCTTGGTTCTCGCGCACGGCCTGGATCAGCGCCTCGGCGTCGTCGAGATGGCGCGGATGGATGACCAGCAACCGCTGGCCGCCGGAAACGGAGGGACCATTCATGCCTTCGACCCTCCCAGTTATTAGGTAAAAAGCGCAATCCTTTTCAGGATCTCTACTGGTTCTCGGTGGCTGGCAACAAGGAGAGCGAGCGCAGCCCGGACGGGGCGCCCGCAACACCACAGCCGTGATGGGTGATGTCCTCTTCCTTCTTTTCGACCCCTGCTTCCCAGCGCCCTGCCGCCCCGTGGCAGACCTACCGCCAGCAGCAGCAGCAACCCAACCAGGGACCTGCTGGTTCCCTAGCTCCAGTAGCTGCTGAACTCGACCCCCTCGATGAGGGCGACGACGAGTCCAGCGGCCTCGACGGCGGCATTGGTGACGACAGCTTTGACGCTGTCCCTCCCCAGGACGCCAGCACCGGCAGCAGCGACAACGATGACCCCCCTGCCGCTGCTTCCAGCAGTGCTGAGCCGCTGCGCGCCGAACGCCGCCGCAGCAACCAGCTCGAGAAGGAACTGCGCAAGGCCCGCGCCCAGCTGTCGCGCTTCTCAGAGATCAACCCCGACGAATACGCCCAGCTGCAGGACGCTGAGCGCAAGCGAGAAGAGTTCGAACGCCAGCTCAACGAGGCCAACATCCGCCGCGTGCGCAGCGTTGAAAAGGAACGGGATGAGGCCCGCTCCCAGGTGCAGAACCTGCGCAAGGAGCGGCGGCTGGAGCGCCTGTTCTCAGAAGCCGAGGGCCGGGTTGGCGGCGATGAACGGGGGACGTTTTTTGACACCTTCGTGACGCTGTGCGGCGGCCACTTCCAGCTGGGGGATGTGGACGGCCGTGAGCGACTGATTCCCGTCGATGGCAAGGGTCAACCCCTTACCGCCGATGGCGTAGCGCTGTGCGATGGCGACTACATGGAGGAGCTGCGCCGTCACCCGGTGTTCAGCTTTCTTTTCCAGCAGCGCAGTGGCTTGTATACGGGCACGGTTGCTGAAGCGGGCCATGACCACAGTGCTGCCCCAAACCTGCAGACCCTGAGCACCGCCGAGCTGTATCTAGAGGCGGTCAAGGCCACCACGCCCAGGGCGGC
>CAZKER010000054.1:0-4600 GCA_964551845.1 uncultured Cyanobium sp. | reverse complement strand
TGGGCAAGGTTGCGGGGGAAGCCATCAAGCAACCAGCCGCCTCCGCCAGTGGCGGCCTGGGCTTCCAGTCGGCCCCGCACGATCGCCAGCACCAGACCATCGCTCACCAGCTCACCAC
Source organism: uncultured Cyanobium sp. (assembly GCA_964551845.1). GTDB lineage: Bacteria > Cyanobacteriota > Cyanobacteriia > PCC-6307 > Cyanobiaceae > Cyanobium_A. The sequence continues at coordinate 4,482 of CAZKER010000054.1, read as the reverse complement.
GGGCCATGACGGCCTCGGCTTCCTTGCCTAGATCGGTGCCTGCAGCCACCTCAGCCCTAAGCAGATCACCGGTGGAGAGATGCAGCAGCTGGCGATCGGCGGCCAGTTGCTGGGCCTGGGTGCCCTTGCCTGCACCTGGCGGGCCAAGGAAGAGGAGACGTTGCTTCATCGCTGCACTTGCGAGGTGGAAGAAGGGGTTGCCGCGGGGCTGACGCGGAATGGGCTGGCGGTCACTGGCGCACCATGCCCTCGTAGCGCTGAGAGATCACGTAGGTCTGCACCTGTTTGGCGGTGTCGATCGCCACGCCCACCAGGATCAGCAAGGAGGTGGCTCCCAGGCCTTGGAAGGTGCGCACTTGGGTTGCCCCCTCCACGGCGGAGGGAATGATCGCTACGGCTCCGAGGAACAGGCCGCCGAGCAGGGTGAGTCGGTTTTGCACGCCGCTCAGGTAGCTGGCGGTGGCTGAGCCAGGACGTACGCCTGGGATCGCTACCCCACTGCGTTTGAGGTTGGTGGCGATGTCCACCGGGTTGACGGTGAGAGAGGCGTAGAAGAAGCCGAAGCCGCAGATCAAGCCGAAGAACACCAGGGCGTATAGCCAGGGGGTGCTGCTGTTGGGATTTAGGTACCCCGCCAATTTGATCAGCAAGGGATTGCGGGTGAGGTTGGCGATGGTGAGCGGTAGGAACACCACTGCCGAGGCAAAGATGATCGGCATCACTCCGCCAGCGTTGAGTTTGAGCGGCAGGTAGCTCTGCCGCGCTGACAGCACTCCAGCACCGCCCACCTGGCGCTTGGCGCTCACGATTGGGATGCGGCGGTTGCCTTCCTGCACAAAAATGATTCCCACAATCGTCAGCAGGAACACCAGCACCAGCACGACGATGCCACCAACGGTGCTGCGGTCACCGCTCTGGGCCAGCTCGATGGTGGACCCCAGGGCTTTGGGCAGGGTGGCCACGATGTTGACGAAGATCACCAGGGAGGCCCCCTGGCCGATGCCTCGCTCAGTGATCACCTCGCTGATCCACATGACCACCATTGATCCGGTCACTAGGGCCAGCGCCGTTTGGATCACAAATACCGGTTCGGAAAGCCCCTCTGTGGCGTATTGCCGCAGGATCAGGGCAAACACCAGGCTTTGCAGGATGCCCCAGCCCAGAGCCACGTAGCGGGTGATCTGAGCGATCTTGCGCCGGCCAGCTTCTCCCTCATTTTTCTGGAGGTCCTCCAGCTGGGGCAAGGCTGCGGTGAGCAGCTGAATGATGATTGAGGCGTTAATAAACGGCAGGATTCCCAGCGCAAAAACGCCCAGGGTGGACAGGCCGCCTCCGGTGAAGATGTCGAGGAAGCCGATCAGCTGACCGCCCTGGGAGAGGAATTGCTGGAAGGCCACCCTGTCGATGCCGGGCATCGGGATGTAAATGCCCAGCCGCACCAGCAGCAGTAGGCCGAGGGTGGTGAGCACCCGGTCGCGCAGGCCCTTCGACTGGATCAGTTGGCTGAGGATCTCCCCAGCACTGGGGTTGCGACCCCGGCTAACAAGCATGGTGGCGTGTGGTGGGCATGAAAAAACCGTCCAGTCAAATCCTGGGTCATGCCCGGGATTTGACTGGACGGCAAAGACATTAGGGCGGAGGCCCGCAAGGCGATCAGATGACTTCGCAGCTGCCGCCGGCAGCTTCGATCTTGGTCCGAGCGCTGGCGGTGAACGCGGCGGCCTGCACCGTTAGCTTGACGGACAGCTCACCGTTGCCAAGCACCTTGAGGGGGTGCTTGGGGCTTGTGACGAGACCTTCTTTAACCAGGGAATCCAGGCTGATGGTGCTGCCGGCTTTGCAGTCGGCGAGCTTGGCCACATTGATGATGGTGAATTCCTTTTGGTTTACTAGCTCAAAGTGCTTGAGCTTGGGGATGCGGCGGTAGAGCGGCATTTGGCCGCCCTCGAAGCCTGGACGGGTCGGACGACCCGAGCGGGACTTCTGGCCGCGCATGCCGAAACCACAGCTGGCGCCTTGACCTGCGGCAATACCACGGCCCTTGCGGAGCTTGCGGCGTCTGGCACCGGCGTTGGGTTTTAGGGACTGGAGATTGATCGTCATAGCGAGGCCTCAGGAGTAGATCTGCTCGAGGGAGATGCCCCGCTCCTTGGCGGTCTCCTTGTGGGTGCGTAGGCCGGCCAAAGCCTCCATCGCAGCGCGGGCATTGTTGAGGGGGGTCTTAGATCCGAGGCGCTTGGCCAGCACATTTTTGATGCCGGCCAGTTCGAGCACCGTGCGGATCGAGCCGCCCGCAATCACCCCGGTACCGGGAGCTGCCGGACGGATCAGCACGCTGGCGGCGCCGTCGCGGCCGTTGCTGAGGGTGGGGATGGAGCTGTGGCGGGTCAGCGGCACCTTGACCAGGTGCTTCTTGCCATCGGCTACGCCCTTGCGGACGGCTCCGATCACGTCGCCGGCCTTGCCGACGCCCACACCCACTTGGCCCTTCTCGTTGCCAACGACAACGATGGCTCGGAAGCTCATCTTTTTGCCGCCCTTAACGGTCTTGGAGACGCGGCGGATCTGTACCACCCGCTCCTGCCATTCGGAGTCACGCTCCTGGCCGCGACGGTTGTCACGCCCGCGGCCGCCACCGCGACGGTTATCGCCGCCTCGGCCTTCACCCCGACCACCGCGGCGATCCTGCTGGCCTTCGGCAGCGGCAGGTACATCCGATGCGGCCGGGATGTCGTTGGACTGAACTTGTTCGTTGGTTTCGGTCATGGTGAGAGCAGGGATCAGAACTGAAGGCCCGCTTCCCGGGCGGCGTCAGCCAGGGCCTTGACACGGCCGTGGTACAGGTTGCCGCCTCGATCGAAGACCACCTGCTGGATGCCCTTGGCGAGCGCCCGTTTGGCGACCAGCTCGCCAACTGCAACGGAAGCATCACATGTGGAGCTGGCGTTGAGGCTGGTGCGCAGGTCCTTGTCGAGGGTCGAAGCCGCACAGAGGGTGTTCTGGGCGTCGTCGTCGATGACCTGGGCGTAGATGTGATTGTTGGAACGGAACACGGCCAGCCGGGGACGGGAGGACGTGCCTGTGAGCAGGCGACGCAGGCGGCGGTGACGCTTCTGGGTCTGCTGTTTGCGGGAGATGGATGACATTGCGATACAGGGTAACGACGCTCAGGCAGACCTCATTTCTTACCGGTCTTACCGGCCTTGCGCAGGATGCGCTCACCCTCGTACTTAATTCCCTTGCCCTTGTAGGGCTCGGGCGGACGAATGGCACGCACCTTGGCAGCTTCGTTGCCCACCAATTCCTTGTTGGCACCGGAGACAAACACTGTGGTGTTGCCTTCAACGGAGAAGGTGACACCCTCGGGAGGCACCATCTCCACCTGGTGGCTATAGCCAGCTGAAACCACTAACTTTGTGCCTTGAACGGCGGCGCGGTAGCCCACACCAATGATTTCGAGCTTGCGGCTATAGCCCTGGCTGACGCCTTCCACCATGTTGGCGACGAGCGTGCGGCAGAGACCGTGGCGCTCACGAGAGCGGCGGGTTTCGCTGCTGGGGCTTACCACCAGGTTGTTGCCGTCCTGGGAGATTTGCACCCCTTCGGGCAGGGTGCGGCTGAGTTCGCCCTTTGGACCCTTCACGGTGACTGCCAAGCCATTGAGGCTGACACTCACCTTGTCGGGGAGGGGAATCGGCGCTTTACCAATACGAGACATGGATCAATCTCCCAGATTCAGTAGACGTAGCAGAGCACTTCGCCACCGACGCCCTGCTTGCGGGCATCGCGGTCGCTCATCACTCCTTTCGACGTAGAGATGATGGCCACTCCCAGGCCGCCCAAAACTTTGGGCAGCTGGCGATTGTTCTTGTAGATGCGCAGACCCGGCTTGCTGACCCGCTGCACGGAGCGGATCGTGGGCTGGCGATGCTTGCCGCTGTACTTGAGCTCGAGCACCAAGTGCTTCAGGACGCCCTCACCTTCTTCGGTGATTGCGGCGATAAAGCCTTCCTGCTGCAGCACGTTGGCGACGTTGCGCGCTAGTCGGGAAGCAGGAATCTTGGTGGTCTCGTGACGCTTCTCACTCGCATTACGAATGCGGGTGAGCATGTCTGAAATTGGGTCGTGATTGGCCATGGTCGGGTCCGAAGAGGGCTCAGTTGCTGCGGAACGGCATTCCCATCTCGCGGAGGAGGGCCCGGCCCTCTTCGTCGTTACGGGCAGTGGTCACGATGGTGATGTCCATGCCCCGGATGGCATCGATCTTGTCGAAGGAGATCTCAGGGAAGATGATCTGCTCCTTCACCCCAAGGGTGTAGTTGCCCCGACCGTCAAAGCTCTTGTCGCTCACGCCGCGGAAGTCGCGGATGCGTGGCAGAGCAAGATTGATCAGGCGCTCCAGGAAGGCGTACATCCGTTCACCACGCAGGGTGACTGCGACGCCGATTGGCATTCCCTGGCGAATTTTGAAGCCGGCGATGG
>CAZKER010000053.1:0-1702 GCA_964551845.1 uncultured Cyanobium sp. | reverse complement strand
GGCCAAGCAGGGGGCGGATTTGCCTAGGGGATGCAGGCAGCGGAATCCCAGGTGGGCACGTGCCCACTTCTTGTAATACTTCGCAGCTCGATCGGGTGGGGGTCAGTCTTCATCACCGGCCTCGTCGTCGTCGATGTAGTCCGCAATCAGATCGGCTAGGTGTTCGCCCATATCGCCGTAGATCTGCAGGGTGGCTAGATCTTCCGGGTGTGTCTCAAGGGCGAGCACCAGCAACCGCAGGGCGGCGCAAGTGTCGGGATGCATTGCTCTGGCCGGGGCGCCTACTGCTGCGCTCTCCGTTGCCTGCTATCAGCATAGACCAGCTGCAGCGATTCACCACACCACACAAAAAAGCCGCTGATCTGCATGTCAGCGGCTAATAGTTACCTTCTACGCGATGGGGTGCATTAATTCCCCACAGTCAGCCTATTTAGCGGTTGCGCTTCGGCGGTGCGATCAGTGCCGCAATCTCAGAATCAGGGTTGTCAGATCCTGCAGCCAATACGGCTAGCAGGTTGGCACCGATTCCATGCTCATTTGGCCGAACTGCTGAATAGGCCTCGCAGCTCGCCGGGCCAATAGTTGGCAACACCAGCGGGCCAGCAAGTGACACGGGATTACTGATCGCGGCACCGCGACGGTCGAGGCTCGCAGCCAGCGCAGCATAACGGCCATGGGCCTGAGCAGTGGCAGCGACGGCCTGCAGGTAGCTGGTCTCTGCTGCCTGCATCTCTGCTACCAGCCAGGCGCGGCAGGCATCTTCCAGGGCCTCGCGGGCGGCTTCAACTTCGCCTTCAGCCTGCTGCAGCCGGCGGCGCAATCCAGCGGCAGCTGCATCAGCAGCAGCACGATCAACAGCGGCAGCGGCGGCAGATGCCTGAGCAGCGGCTAGATCAGCGGCGGCCTGTTTGACGCTGGCCGCGTCGGTTTCACCTAGTGCATGAGATGCGGCGCAATCCTCCAGGGCCTGGCTCAGGCGTGCAACATCGGGTGTGATGTGATCGGCGGTGGGCTCTGCAGCGGTAGCGGCTGCGGTGGTCTTAACGAGCGCGTCTTCGGCAGCGCGAAGACGTTGTGCAGCGGCGCGGACTTGGGCAGTGGGGTCGGTCATCGGATCGAGGGGAAGGATGGATACGGGCAGGGTGCTGGCGGTCATGGCTGCACCTCGGCTACCTGGCGCTCCAGGGCCTCGCGGGTGTCGAAACTCAGGCGGGCAGATCTGGCCATTAGCCCGAGCAACTCAGCCGCGAAGGTCGTGGCAATGTCTGGTGAGCAACGGACGGCGACACCCTGCAGGCTCAGGCGGCAAATGTCGTCGAGGGTGCGCTCCACAGCCAGACCGAGACCCAACTCACGCCGGCCAGGGCCCATAGCAGCCAACGCGGCCAACGCGGCAGGCATCAGGGCAGCAGGGCCAGCCAGCTCGCTTAGGTCGATGCCCACCCGTGATTCGTGGTCCGCATTGGTGACGGTGATTTGACCGGCAACCAGATCGACCATCACCGAACCACCGGCAATCAGGGCGGTCTGCCGGGGTGTCGTCAATACGGCGCCGCCTGGCTCCAGGTCTTCGGCAGCGGGCAGTGCCGCAGCAGTGGGCGCCCACCATGCACCGGCAGGGGTGCGCCGCCCTTGGATGCGGGCCAGCCGGTCGGCCAGGTCGCGTAACTCATCAGTCGGCTGTGATGGGGCAGCAGTAGCC
>CAZKER010000052.1:0-7023 GCA_964551845.1 uncultured Cyanobium sp. | reverse complement strand
CGTCTGAGCCATCGGGCCTCAGGCTGCTCGGCAGGTGACCGGTTTTGACCCAGATGGTGCAGCCCGCCTCACTCCAGGGGCGGTGAGTACTGCCGGGGGGATTGCGCAGCCAGCTGCCGGCGGGATAGGTGCCGTGCTCGTCCTGGAACACCCCTTCGAGAACAAAGATTTCCTCACCACCCGGGTGGCCATGGGGCTGAAACACCGTGCCAGGAGCCCAGCGCACCAGGGCTACGTGCTCCGAGCCCCAGGCATGCAGCGGCAGCACCTGCAGTCCTGGCACCAGGCCCGGCACCCAGGTGGCGTTGGTGGTGTCGACCACCAGCCGCTGCTGATCGGCCGGGTGCATCTGCTGCAGCTTCACCAGGATCGTGCAGCCCTCCTCGCTGAACGGGGCATGGCTGGAGCCCACGGGATTGCGCAGGTAGGTGCCGGCGGTGTAATGGCCGTGCTCATCGGAAAAGGTGCCCTCCAGCACCAGGAGTTCCTCGCCGCCGCCATGGACGTGGCGCTCAAAGCGACTCCCCGGGGCATAGCGCACGATCGAGGTGGCTCGGGCCACCTCGCCGCCGCGGCGATCCAGCATCCCCCGCTCCACCCCCGCCATCGGGGACGCACTCCAGGCCAGGGCGTTGGTATCGAGCAGCGCCCGCTGGGTTAGGTCGGCATGCAGGTCCATGCCCCCGATTGTGCTCAACCGCTTTGCCCAGCCGTGGTACGGCAATGCCTCCATGCGGCTCAACACATGTCGCGATTGAACAGGGCAAGCTGGAGGCATGAGCCCCTCCAAACAGGCCCTCAGCGCCGAGGCAAGCCACTGGGACCAGCGCTACCAAGAAGGAAGTGATGGCTGGGAGCTGGGTCAGCCCGCCCCACCGCTGGCCCAGCTCCTGCGCAGCCACCCGCTGGCGCCCCAGGCACCGGGCAGGGTGCTGGTGCCTGGCTGCGGACGCGGCCATGAGGTCGCCCTGCTGGAAGACCTCGGCTTCTCGGCCATCGACCTGGATTTCAGTGGCGCGGCTTTGCGCGAGGCCCGCAGGCTCCATGGCGAGGCGCGGGACACCCTGCAGTGGCTGCAGGCCGACCTGTTCGACCGGCAGGCCCTGGAGGCGGCGGGCCTGACTCCCGGCAGCCTCAGCGGGATCGTGGAGCACACCTGCTTCTGCGCCATCGATCCCGGCCTGAGGGAGGACTACATCGGCACCGCGTGCCGACTGCTGGCACCGGGCGGCTGGCTGCTGGGGCTGTTCTGGTGCCACCGCCAGCCAGGCGGCCCGCCCTGGGGCAGTGACACGGAGCTGGTGGAAGCACAGCTGCGGCAGGCCGGCCTGGTGCCGGAGATCTGGCAACCGGCCACCGGTTCGGTGGACAAGCGCAACGACGAGTGGCTCGGCCTGTGGCGCCAGCCTGCCCCAACCCTTTCACCTGTAGAGATCGAATCATGCTGAGCCAACTGAACGAACGAATGCAGAAGTGGGGCTTCTCCTGGGAGGGGCTGAGGGACAACCGGCACGGCGAGTGGTGGGTGCTGGCGCAGATGATCCTGATCGCCGCCCACTGGCTGCCGCCAACGCCTCCGCCCTCGGATCTGGGTATTCACTGGCCCCTGGCGCTGCGCCTGATCGGTGGGCTCACCTTCCTGATCGGCCTGGTGATCGGCGCACAGGGGGCACGCAATCTGGGGGACAGTCTCAGCCCGCTGCCTGAACCGATGCCCGGGGCGCCCCTGGTCACCGAGGGGGCCTACGGCCGTTGCCGCCATCCCCTCTACCAGTCGCTGCTGCTCTGCTCTCTGGGGGTGACTCTGGCCCTCGGCAGCCTGCTGCACCTGGGACTGCTGCTGGCGCTGGCGACCGTACTCAGCCTCAAGGCACGACGCGAGGAGCAGCGCCTGTGTTCCATGCACAGCGGCTATGCCGATTACATGACCTCCACCCCGGCGATCGTTCCCTTTCTGCCAGGGCTCGACTGGCGGTAGCCCTTGCTCTCCATGGATGGGCGTTGCGCAGGGAATCTCCCCATCGTGCGGCCATCATTCAGTTGGTTCGGGCTGTCTCTCCTCCATTTGGGTAGACTCCGCAGTAAATACATTGCCGTTGCCTGACATCGTCACGCACAGATCAATCGCTCCGATTCGTAAACCCGTCAGGAAGATCCTTGCCTGCCGACATGTCATTAGTTTGCGCTCTTGACTCGTGATTGTCTTCCATAACTAGGGTATAGATGAGACGTTCTCTTCAAGGCTAATGAATAATGTTGCGGTCGCGATTTCCATCGCTAAACCTCTCGCGGCACGGCTGGCCATGGCTGGCGTGACGACTCTTGTCTGCGCAGGAGCCTTCTCTGGTGCTTTGGCTGCACCTGTCACACCCAACCTTATCGGCACATGGACGGTTGAAGGAAAGGGGGCCGTGCTCTGCAAAGTCGAAGCATCGAGATGCAAGACACACCATCATGGTGATTTCAGTGATCTCAATGCCGTTGCTCAAATCACCAAGCAACAGGGTCGGGTTTTCCACGGAGTTTTCAAATCCAAGTTCGCAACTGAGAAGTTTGTCGGCACGCTCGGCCATGACAATACAAGCGTGTCCATTGTTGATGAGGATGGATTTACGGATGGCAAGATCATCAGTCCCAACCTGATTCAGGTTGTTTATCGTCACACCTCTGATCTCGATTCCGTCGTCGACATTGGTACCTGGACCCGCCGCTGAGTGAGCCCGCTTAGAACAGCCAGCCGGGCCGCAGAAGCAACATCAGGGCCAGGGCCACCATCACTGCACCACTGATGAGCTTCAGCCACCGGCCCGTGCCTTCGGTGAGTTTGTTGCTGCTCAGCGCCAGCACGGCGATCCCCACCATGAGGGCGTCGTCGGCGATGTAGCCCACGATGTAGAGCCCCAGGTAGCCGTAATGGGCGGCCGCAGCAAGGTTCTGTTGACTGAGCACAGCGGTGTAGACCGCCGGCAGCCCGGCGGTGCAGAGCAGCTCCACCGTGTTCACCACCACCGCCAGAGCCGCCACCGCGGCCAGTGCTGCCGGCAGGGACTGACTCTGCATGACACCGCGCAGGCGCGCATAGAGACCCGGCTTGGCACTGGCGGGAATCGAGAGGGTGAAGCCCGGACCCTTGCGCCAGAACTCGCTCAGATTCACCACCCCCAGCACCAGAGCCAGGGATCCAAGCAGGAGCCGCAGCCAGTCGGTGAAGCCCAGCAGCAGGAACACGTTCAGCCAGGCCGCCATGAAGGCGTAATAGACGGCCCCGCTGACGAGCACAAAGGTGCCGGCCACCAAGGCCATGCGCCGCCGGTCGCGCCAGTGCACCAGCAGCGAGAGCAGAAACAGCAGCACCCACATCGCGCAGGGGTTGAAGCCATCCAGCAGCCCCATGGCCAGGGTGAAGATCGGCAGGCCGAGCGCAGAGGCGCTGATGCTGCCTAAGCGGCCAAGGTTCACGTTGCCGGAGGCACGCTCCCGTCGATCGATCAAGTCGAGTAGTTCCCTGCCTCGGCCATCGGCGTCATCAAAACCCACCAGCACCTGGCCTTCCAGGACGAACGTGGGCACCCCAGGGGCACCGATGCCGGCCTGCCGGGAGTAGCGGAGCAGGTCGTCGACAGCGGCAGGATCCGATTCGAGTGGCCTCAGCCGCACCTGGATCCCTGGTCGCAGGTTTTGCAGTTTGGGGAGGAACGCCTTGGCGGCGGCGCAGTGGGGACAACCCTCGCGCACGAACACCTGAAGTTCCCCTCCCCCCACTACGGGCTGGGCAGGGGCCAGCAGAGGGGTGAGCGCCAGCAGCAGGCCGAGCAGCATTCCCAGCATCGGCGGCAGCAGCCAGCCTTTCCGAGTTCTGCGCATCGTTCCCTCCTCAAGCTGATGGAGTTGTCAGGGGGTCTGCCGCCACCAGCGCCAGGCCTCGACGTTGATCAGCAGCCCGAAAACCGTGAGGGCCACCATCAGCACGATCTGATCGAGGCGGGCATCGGGCACCAGGATGTCGGCGATGAGATGGGGAAAGTTGGTGACCGAATAGACGACGCTGAACCAGAAGTGGATTCGCCGCCAGGGCCGCCAGCGTGTGGCCGGACCGACCGCGGTGGCGGCATAGGCGATCAGCACAATCGCGATCAGTGGCAGCAGGAAGTAGCCGAGCATCGCCCCGAACAGCAGGGGCAGCGCCCCCTCTTGCACCTGGCTGTGTATTTCCGGCGACTGGCCGTGGAACAGGGGCATCAGGCCCAGGTCCACGTGGAAGAGCATTGCCAGTAGCCAGGCGATCCAGAGGGTGATCAGCCGCAGGGCATGGTTGATCGACGCATTCATCGGCCTCGAAGCTTGTTCCTTCAGTGTGGAGAGCACGGCATCGAACACATCGGCAACGTGGCGGTTCTTCGCGGATTGATGAACCAGCTGCCGACCTGATGCGGCTACGGGGCAAGGCGCTCGATCGCCCAGCCGTCGCCGTCGCGCCCATAGCGGAAGCGATCGTGCAAGCGGTTCTCGCGGCCCTGCCAGAACTCGAACTCCACAGGCACCACCCGGATACCGCCCCACGACGACGGCAGCGGCACCTCGCCGGCGGCGAAGCGCCGTTTCATCTCTTCCCATTTCAGCTCCAGGATCTGACGGGAGCTGATCACCGAGCTCTGCTGCGACACCCAGGCCCCCAGGCGACTGCCGAAAGGGCGCGAGGCGAAATAGGCCAGCGATTCGGCCGCCGTGATTCGCTCGGCGCTGCCCAGGATCGCCACCTGCCGCTCCAGCGGATACCAAGGGAATAACAGGCTCACATGGGACTCGAGTGCGATCTCCTTGGCTTTGCGGCTCTCGTAGTTGGTGAAGAACACAAAGCCTCGACCATCGAAGGCCTTGAGCAGCACGGTGCGGGAGCTGGGGCGGACGCCATCGGTGGTGGACAGCACCATGGCATTGGGCTCCAGCAGTTCCGCGGTGTTGGCCTGGTGGAACCAGGTCCGGAACTGCGTCACCGGATCGGCATCGAGATCGGCGCGCCGCAGCCCGGCAAGGCGGTAGTCCCGGCGCAACTGGGCGAGATCGGGACGGGCGGGGAGCTCCATGGCATCCACCACCTATTGACCCTGCAGGTGGTCTGCTCGGTTCACCATGCCGGGAGCGGCATCGACCACGATCCGATCGAAGGATTCGCTCATGGCTCAGCCCAGGGAGGTGAGTTCGATGCGCTTGCGCACCCCATCGGGCAGGTTGCGGGAGATGGGGCAGAGCTTCATGCGCTCCTTTAAGTAAGCGATCGCGCCAGCATCGGCGAGGCTCCGTTCCTGCTCGGAGGCGGCGGCATCCAGGCGGATGCGGAAGTCACCCTCCACGCCGGCCACGATCCAGTCGCTGCTGGTGGTGACAACAAAGTCGGCCTCCACCTGCTGCAGCGGGATGGCCTTCTCCCTGGCATTGGCCACCAGATAAAAGTGCTGGCAGAGCAGCAACGAGATCAGGTAGATCCGGAACCCCGGCATGGTGAGGCTGAGCTGCTGGGGTTCCCAGGCGCCGGAGTCGCCCAGGAACTCCACCACAAGATCCTGAGTGGCCCGATCTGGAGCGGGGTGGCTGCTGCGCAGCCTGAACTGGAAGTTGCGTTCACTCATGGTGCGATGGAAACGGCTGAGGACGAGGAGAGGGGAGAGGCTGACCAGGACGGAGACTGCACGCTCGGGCGGCTGGCGGCAGCCCTGGAAACGGCGGGCGGGTGGTCATGGCGTCGCCAGGCCTCGAATCCGGTGAGCAGCGCCGAGCCGATCAACAGGGCCGAGAAACCTTGGCGCAGCCGCATCTCCGGCAGGTGAGGCGCGAGCCGCTGGCCGACCACCGCCCCCAGGAAGCCACCGCTCACCAGAGGAAGCAGGAGCGGCAGCTGGGCCGTGGGCCAGTGGCCCAGAGCGGCAAGAGCCACCATGGAATTGGTGGCGATCAGCAGCAGGCTCGTGCCGCTGGCGAGCTGCATCGGCAGGCCCGCCAGAAGAACGAGGGCCGGCACGATGGCAAAACCGCCGCCCACCCCGGCGATGCCGGTGAGCAGGCCCACCAGCACGCCCTGGCTGGCCAGCGCCATGGGCATGCCGGCTGGGCGTCCGTCCCTGGGGGGATGCTTCAGTGCACCCCGGCGATTGAGCAGCCAGGACGCAAGCAAAGCCGCTGCCGTGAAGATTCCCAGCTGCATCGCCTCCGGGATCAGACCGGCCTTCACCAGCGATCCGCCGATCCAGCTGCCGGCGAGGGCCGGCAAGCCCAGCACCAGGGCGGGTTGGATCGCGACCTGCCGGCGGCGGATGTAGGGACCGACATTGCCGAGGGCCAGCAGGGTGACGACCAGCAGCGACAGCGGAACTGCGGCCTTGATGGGCAAGCCCGCACCGCTCACCAGCAGGGGCAACAGCAGGATCGAACCGCCGGCACCGAGCACGGCGAGCAGAAAGCCGATCAAGGCGCCACCCGCCACGAGCAGCGCCATGGTCGCCGTGATCATGTCCGTTCTGATCCCATCGACACCTGGTTCCAGGGCATGGCGGCCAGCAGCCGGGCCATGCCGCAAAAGCCACTGATGCCCGCGAAGGTGAGGCCAGCCCCCACGAAGCCACTCAGCCAGATCCAGCCCGGAGCCACCGTCTGGCTCAGGATCACCCCCAGCAGCACCAGGCTGCCGGCCGCGATCTGCACCTGGCGCATCAGGGGAAGGGGTGCCCCCTTGAGCTTGCGCACGTCAAAACCGGCCTGCTGCCAGGCGGGCAGACCACCCATCAGGTCGGCCACCGGGTGGGGGTAGCCCTGCTGGAGAAGTTGGCTCAAGGCCTTGGCACTGCGGTTACCGCTCTGACAGACCAGCACCAAGGGTCCTCGGGGCAGATCGGCCTGGCAGATGCGCGAGAGCGGAATGTTGAGGCTGCCGCTGATGTGGCCGGAGGCGTACTCCATCGGTTCGCGCACATCAATCACGGTGACGCCTTTTGCGGCCAGCTGGTCGGCCAGGTCGTGGGCGCTGATACG
>CAZKER010000051.1:0-14566 GCA_964551845.1 uncultured Cyanobium sp. | reverse complement strand
CGAATTGCTGGACCTGCTGGCAGGAGATGCGGAGCTGCCAGAAGAGCGGGTGGATGGTGAGTGCCTGAAGGGTGACCTGCGTGCGCTGCTGGAGCAGCTGCCGGAGCTGCAGGGGCGGGTGCTGAAGATGCGTTACGGCATTGAGGGTGTGGAGGGGGCAGAGAGCTCGGAGCCAATGAGCCTCAGTGCCATAGCCAAACAGCTGGGCATGAGCCGCGACAAAACTCGCAACCTGGAGCGCAAAGCTCTCGAAGGCGTACGGGCCCAGTCATGCATGTTGGAGGGTTATTTGGTGGCTTAAGCCCTGATCCGGGCAGCCCCAGGGTGGCTGGATCAGCTGGTGGAGCTCACCGAGCGGGCAATCAGCACGGTGAGCATCAACATTGCCAGCAACACCTGCAAGGACATCACCAACTTGGCCCGCCGTGACATCACCGCTTCTGAGGTGGGGCCGTAGGTGGAGTTGACGTTCAGCGAGATAAACAGGTAGTCGATGATGTGCGGCTCGGGGGGCTCTTCGCCCTCGCGGCTTGGCCAGACAAAGGCCCCGCCGGGTGTGCTGACATCAAGAAAAATGTAGACGAACATGAACACCAGCACGCTTTCCATGTAGACGGCGGCTACGTCCCACAACCCCACAAGCCCCCCTCCCTGGTGACTGCCCGCACTGGCCACCATCGAGAGCACGTTGGTGATCACCTGCACCATCGAGAACAGCAGGTAGGCCAGGGCCCAACGAAACAGCCCGCGCTTATGGCCTCGGAACAGGCTGATTGTTAGTCCCAGCGTCACGGCGATGAAGGCAACCGTGCCAACGAGATCGATGTTGTGTACCACCGTGCCGATATCCGCTGTAAGCACCTCTCGGTTCTTGAGGTGGTTCACCAGCAGCAGATCCATCATCCAGACCCCCGTAGTGGCGGCGATCACCGCCAATCGGCCCCTGCCACGCGTGAGTCGATCGCGGAGCAGATCGGCGGGGCCGAGCTTGGTGTTACTGGGACCTTGTGGGGGCATTTGCTCAGTCCTGACTTACGGATTCAGGATCAAAAAGCTGGAGAAAGTGCTTTTCAATTGATGCAGATCGTGTGAGCGTAGACCCAGCGGCATCAGAATGACGACTCATAGCAGTATAGATCGACCGTTCCTATTGTTTTCAATTTTTCTGGAAATCCTGCTTGCTCCTTGATGATTTCTAAACCGACCTTTGCCAGTCGCAGGCCGGCCAACAGAAACACGAGCACGCTTGAAGCGATTAGTCCAACTACTCCGTTAAAATACCGATGCGAAATAATCTGGGCATAGTCTCAGAAGAATTGGTCGAAGTTGTCGAAGTCGACTGCGCTAAAGGTGCCATCCTCTACCTGAGCCATCAGCCGTTCCAGCTGCACCCAAAGGGCCCCAGCTGTGGCAACCGACAACACGAAAGAAACCAGCAGGGCAACTCCGGCCGAAAAACCGAATACCTGCAGGCTGCCGCCAATAAACAGAGTGATGCCGATAACCACGCCGAAGTAGGGCAGGGTGATCGAGAAACTGCCAAGGGGCAGCAGGGGAAGTCGATCCTGTTTCCAGCCCTCCAGCTTGTTTTCAACCAACTTGGCGAAGGTGAGGCCGCAGAGGATGCCGATGGCCAGGCCCACTCCAGCCACCACGTATGGGGGCTGGAGTACCTGGGCGTAATCAAGCAAGATATCGCTCGCATCGAGATCGGCATACATCCAGCCGTCCGGCAGTGCGCCGCTGTCGATGGCATCGAGGGGCAGGCTGGCCATCGGCAGGGACTGGTTCTTGGTGGCCGAGACCCTAGGCCCTCAGGGTTCCCAACGCTGGGAACCCAGGAAGGTGAGTTCGACGAAGCTGCTGCCGTTGTGGTCCTCAGGACCAAGTTGCACCCGGTAGCCCCCAAGGTCGACATCCCGCATGGTTTCGAGGGCTGTCACAAAGCGTTGGCGGGTTGGCGCAGGCCCGGCCCGACGGAGGCCTTCCACCGTCATCTTTGCGGCAAGGAAGCCCTCGAGGCTGGAAAAGCCGAAGTGCGGTTTGGTCTGCTGGCGGCGCATCAATTTCTGATACTCCTTGACCACTGGCACCCGTTCGTTCCATGGGAAAGGCACTACCTGGGCCACGCCAATGCCACTGGCCTCATGGCTTTGCAGGGAGGATCGCAGGGCGCTGGTGCCCACAAACGACACGTTCATCAGCTGGGCAGTGCTGCCGCTCTGCCGCATCTCGCGGCTGAAGGAGGCCGAGCTCGGGTAGGCCGTTACCACCAACACCGCGTTGGCATTGGCGTTTTGCACCATGCGGGCAGCCCCACTCGTTTGGCTGGAGTTGCGCTCGACGCTGGCACTGGCTACTGGTTTGAGGCCATGGCGTCTTAAGGCCTTGAGAGCGCCCTTGAGGCCGTCTTGACCGAAGGCATCATTCTGATAAACAACAGCAACGCGATGGCGGCCGCTGCGCACCAGGTAGTCGACCATTCGGTCGATTTCCATGTGGTAGCTGGTACGCAGGTTGAACACCATGGGGCGATGGGGCTGGCGCAGTAATTGGGCGCCGGTGAGTGGTGCGATCAGTGGAATTTTTTGTTTCTCAACCAAGGGCAGCACCGCCTTGACGGTCGGGGTTCCCACATAACCGAAGAGGGCAAACACTTTGTCGCGCTCAATGAGCTGCTTGGTGTTGCGCAGGGTGAGAGGAGGGTCGTAGCGGTCGTCGAGACTCAGCAGCCTTAGGCGCTTGCCATGCACGCCACCTTGGCGATTCACCTCGGCGAAGTAGGCCAGAGCTCCTTCCCGGTATTCGCTACCAAGCATGGCGGAGGGGCCGCTGAGTGGCGCCGACTGCCCCAGCACCAGTTCTGTTGACGCCAAGGCCGGCAAGGCAAGCGTCAGGGCCAGCGACAGTCCGGTGCCTACTGGCCCACAACCGGCTTTCAGCTTTAAGTTCAGCAAATTGCAGTGGGTGGGCATGGGGAAGCGCAGGCAAAGGCCTTGGAATGTGCTGGCGATGGTTGCCGTTGTTCTGGCAGCCATCCTGGCCATATTTGGGATCGGGCGCATTGATGTGAGCCCAGTGCTTAGCCGCGACTCGCTGCGTCTTTCCTCCGCATCCCGTGCCCTAACCACCCTGCCCCTCGGTGAGAAGCCGGCCCTTGGTGTGTGGAGTGCCATGCGGGGAGACCAGCTCAGCGCCGGGGAAGAACGGGTGGATCGGGCCGAGCTGGAGAGGGCCCCCTACAAGGTGGAAGTGGGCGTCTATTCAACCAGCAATTATGAGCTAGATCTAACGGTGCCGAGCTATTCAAGCAGTGGCTACGTTTGGCTGCGCTGGGAGGATCCTATGCAGCGCTATGTGGAGGCTCGCGGTGGAGATATTTCGAGTATGTTTATTGTTCTAAATACCCTGCTTTCCGACAAGGATTCAAGTCTTAGGCCGGTGGGCAATGTTCCCGTGCGACTTGCAGATGGTAGTTACTATCAATTGTTCACCTATGTAGGTCGTTATTATGTAGACAAGGCCAGTTTTCGCCATTATCCTTTTATGAACATAAGCCTGCCTCTTGCGATTGAAGCTAACGATATAGACGGCCAACTTGGCTACCAGAATCTTCGCTTGATCCCGGAGATTCGCAATAGTGGCATGGGCATATATGCACGCATCATCGGCTGGCTAAATACCGGCTGGTCGATTGCTGAATATCGGCACCATTACGCCACGAATTTTGGGCTTGGCGGTGAAGAGAATGACTACAGCCAGATTTTGTTTGAGATTTCATACGGCACCTCTTCGTGGGCTTCTTTCTGGAGACTGCTTCTGCCTTTGTCTGTGCTCATGGCCATGGTGTTGCTGGTATTCAAGGTGCGGCCGGATGAGCAGGATGCGCGCGCAAGTATCCCAGTCACGGTGCTCTTGACCCTAGTTTTTCTCCAGCAAACCTATCGCGACCAATTGCCGGATCTGCCATTTCTCACCTTCCTTGATCAAGTGTACGTAGTGGCCTACGTAGTCACGCTGGCGGCATTTGTGCTGGTGCTCTGGATTGGGCGACGATATGCTGTGATGGAGACAATGGAAGATGCTGCAGCCAAAGAATCGTTATTACATCATCTTAACCGTCTTGATGACACCTGGCCGCTTGTGGTTGTGTTAGTGGGTGGCGCTGCTATCACTTTTTGCTGGATAACTATTCCTCAGGTGGTCTGAGCTGCGCTTAGGTCAAGCTGGCTGCAGCGTCAGCTTGGCCAGCATCCCTCCCACCAGCTTTCGGGGAGAAAAAGTACGTCCCATCAGGCCCATAAGGGCGCGTAGGTCGTCTGTGTGTAGTCGGTCTCCTTGCACCAAGGTGAGCAGCAACCGTTGCCGCAGGCTGCCGCCTTCTGGACCCAGCAGCAGCTTCAGGCCAGCTCCAGCTACAGGCAGCAAATCCGGGCTGCTGGAATCATTCCCCACAACCTCGAGCAGATTTTCCAGTCGTTCAAGCTGCAGGCGGCCGTTTCGATCAAAAAGCACCTCAAGGAGTTTTTCGCGCATCTCACTGGTGTCGCCTGCCAGCAGGCGCCGGGCCACGTAGGGGTAGGCCACGCGGATGATTTTGAAGCTGGGATCGAGCCGTAGGGCTAGGCCCTCTTGGCTCACCACTGCCCGAATGATCAGTGCAAAGCGGGCCGGAACCCGAAAGGGATAGGCATACATCAGCTCCGAGAAGCGATCTGTGATCGCCTTGAAGTTGAAGGAGCCCACGTTGTCTCCTAGGGCGCCGCCGAGCACCTCCTCAAGGGCCGGGATGATTGGCTCAAGGTCGGCCCTGGGATTGAGGAATCCAAGGCTGACGAAATCAGCGGCAAGGGCACTGAAATCCCGATTGATTAGGTGCACTACTGCACCGGTGAGGGTGAGGCGATCGCTGTCGCTGATCGAATCCATCATCCCGAAATCAACATAGGCAACGTGGCCCAGAGGGCCGGTTTTGCCGGAGAGAGCAAACAGGTTGCCGGGGTGGGGATCAGCGTGGAAATAGCCGAATTCGAGTAGTTGCTGTAGACCGGCGATCACGCCAGTGCGGATCAGGGCTGAGGGATCAAGGTTGCGAGCCTCTAGGGCCTGGCGCTCCTGCAACTTGGTGCCATTGATCCACTGGGTGGTGAGCACTCGCTGGCTGGACAGCAGCCGCTCTACCCGCGGCACGGTTACTTCGGGCTGGCGGGCGAACAAATCGGCAAATCGCTCGGCGTTGTTTGCTTCGAGTCGGTAATCGATCTCCTCGAACAGGGTCGAGCCGAATTCGTCGATGATGTCGCCGAGGCCGAAGCCCAGGTTGAGCGGCAGCAGCGGCGCACTCAGCACACCCAGCAGGCGGATGATCACCAGATCCCGCCGCAGAGTTGTGGGCAGATTGGGGCGTTGCACCTTGACGGCCACCCAGTGGCCATCTGCGAGTTGGGCTTTGTAAACCTGGCCCAAGCTGGCGGCGGCCACCGGGTAATCCGGGAAAACTTCGAAAAGCTGGTCGGCCGGGGCCCCCAACTCCTGCTCGATTGTGGCCAGGGCGATGGCGTGGGGATAGGCGGGCAGGTTGTCCTGCAGCTGGGTGAGCTGCTCGAGCCAGTCGCGCCGCACCAGATCGGGCCGGGTGGAGAGGGCCTGGCCCACCTTGATGAAGCAGGGGCCAAGGGCCGTGAGCGTGGTGAGAATGCGCCGGCCCAGCTGTTGCTGTACCTGGGTATTGGTGCTGTTGCCCTGCACTACCAACACCAAGCCCAGGCTGGATAGTTGCCAGAGCACCACGATCAGCCGAGATATCAGCACCCAAGGGCGCAGCAGTAACCAGCGCAGGTCACGGCCCGGGTCGTAACCCAGCTCGCTGGCAGCTTCGGCGTTGGTCAAGGCACGGCAGCCAGTGGTTGGGCAGACTCTAGAAACGCCTTTCCCCTGCCCATGGGCCTGCCGCTGCATCTGCCGGCCCACGGCCGCGGGCGGGGCCTGTCGCCCGCCCTGCGGCGCCTGTTGCGTCAGTCTCCTGGCAGCTGGGATCTGCCGGAGCTGCCGGAGCTGGGCGGCCCCCTGATCGACACCGGCACCGTCGCTGAGGCCCAGCAGCGTTGTGCCGGCGAGCTCGGTGCGGAGGCGGTCTGGTTTGGCGTCAATGGCGCTAGTGGCTTGCTGCAGGTAGCACTGCTGGCCCTGGCTCCCCCTGGCAGCCGCGTGCTGCTGCCCCGCAACCTGCACCGTTCCCTGCTGCACGGCTGTGTGCTGGGCCAGCTACGGCCCGTGCTGTTTGACCTGCCCTTCGATCCGGCCAGCGGCCTGTGGCTGCCTCCGAGCCCGGCTCATCTCAAGGCGGTGCTCACGGCAGCCGAGCAGGGCGGCCCCCTGGCGGCCCTAGTGCTGGTGTCGCCGAGCTACCAGGGCCAGCGCGCCGATTTGCCGGCCCTGGTAGCCCTCGCTCACGGCCGGGGGCTGCCAGTGCTGGTGGACCAGGCCCATGGCCGCGGTGAGGCTTTGGCAGCTGGGGCGGATCTAGTGGTGCTCTCGGGCCAGAAGGCTGGCGGCGGCTTGGCCCAGAGCGCCGCCCTGCTGCTCCAGGGGCGCAGGGCGGATCGCGATGCCGTGGTCAGGGCCCTGCTGTGGCTGCAAACCTCCAGCCCAAGTGCCCTGTTGCTGGCCTCCGCGGAAGCGGCCCTCAACGACCTCACCAGCTCGGCGGGCCTGCACCGCTGGCGAGCGGCGCGGCGCTGCGGCGAGCGCTTGCAGCGCCGCTGCCGTGCGCTTGGCTTGCCTTTAGTTGCCAACGACGACCCGCTGCGGCTGGTGCTGCATACCGCCGCCATGGGAATCAATGGGCTGGACGCCGATGCCTTTTTGTTGCAGCGGGGTGTGATCGCCGAGTTGCCGGAACCGGGGGCGCTCACCTTTTGTTTGGGGATAGCGCCGCCACCTGGGGTGGTGTGGCGCCTGCCCTACCAGCTCCTGCGCCTACGGCGGGTCCTGGGGGGTGCACCTCTGCCGCCCTTCAGCGCCCCACCGCTGCCGCTGGCGGCGGAGCCGGAGCTGCCCCTGGTTGAGGCCTGGCGTGCTCCGGCGGAAGTTGTGGCTTTGGCGGCGGCGGCTGGACGGATCGCCGCCGAACCCCTATGCCCCTATCCGCCAGGTATTCCCCTGCTGGTGCCCGGCGAGCGGATCGATCTGGCCCGGGCCGCCTGGCTGCAGCAGCAGCAGCGCCTGTGGCCGGGCCAGATCGCTGATACGGTGAGGGTTGTGGCCGGATAGGGGCCCGATGGATTCCAGCGCCGCGGCCGATTCCCGCCAAGCTTCCCAGCCGCCGCCCTACCAGTGGGATTTTGTCACTCCTGGGCTGCCGGACACTGCCTTTGAAGATGCTCCGGGCTTCAGCCCCACCCCCATGGAGCTGCGGGTGATGCTGCTGGCCCACCTGCGTCCCCGCGCCGATTCCCTGGTTTGGGATGTGGGCGGCGGTACAGGTGCCCTGGCCCTGGAAATCGCCCGTTTGATGCCTAGGGGTGCGGTGCACACCCTCGAGCGCGACCCCGATGCCATCGAGTTGCTGGAGCAGAACCGGCGTCGCTTTGGCATCACCAACTTGCACATTCACGCCGGCGCTGCGCCGGATGATCTGGACCAGCTGCCTGCCCACCCAGATCGGGTGCTACTTGAGGTGGGTCGCCCCCTGGGAGATGTGCTGCTGGCGGTATGGGAAGCCCTGGTGCCCCAGGGTCGCTTGGTGATCAGCACCGCCAGCCTGGAGGGCCTGGTGGATGCCACCGATACCCTGGGCCAACTTGAGGCTCGCGACGTGCAGGTAGTGCAGGCCACCGTGCACCGGATGCAACGGCGCGGCAGCCAGGCCAAGTTGGCGGCGGCCGAACCATTGTTTTTAATCGCTGCCGAGCGCTCTCCCCTCATCGAGCCCTCCTGATCGCAGCGTGTTGATCCCCCCTCCCCCGCCAGCCAAACCCCGCACGGCCACCTCCCTGCCTCGGCTGCTGAGCGGCTGGGCGGCCGGTGGCTTCGGCTTTGTGGTGGTGATGCTTGGGGGCTGGTGGTTCACGGTGGCCGTTGGGGTGATCGTGCACCTGGGGCTGCTGGAGTTTTTCCGGATGGCCCAGTTCAAGGGGATCCGGCCCGCCACCAAAACCACCCTGGTGGCAGTGCAGCTGCTGCTCATCACCACCCAGCTGGCAAGTAGAGGTGGTGGCCTGGGCGGCGGTTGGTTTGCCGGCGATGTGGCCGCGGCGGTGCTGCCGGCCTCCGGTGCGGTCATCTGCGGCTGGTTGTTGCTACAGCCGGTCACCGGCACCATCGCCGACATCGCGGCATCAATTTTCGGCTTGTTTTATCTGGGTTTTCTGCCCAGTTATTGGATACGGCTTCGCGACCTGGCCGGCGATGTTCTGGCGCCCAACCTGGCCGCCCAGCCATGGCCCGCCAGCGCCGGGCTCGCCCTTACCCTGCTGGCTTGCTTCTTGATCGTTGCTACCGACATAGGTTCCTACGTGATCGGCCGCCGGCTGGGACGCCATCCGCTATCGCCGATCTCCCCTGGCAAGACGGTAGAAGGAGCCCTTGGCGGGGTGGCTTGTGCGGTGGCAGTAGGTGCTTTCGGCGGCACCTTGATCGGCTGGAGCTGGGGCTGGTTGATCGGTGCGGTGCTAGGGGCGGTGGTAGCTCTGTTTGCTCTGGTGGGCGATCTAACAGAGTCGATGATGAAGCGCGATGCTGGCTTGAAGGATTCAGGCGATGCCATCCCCGGCCATGGGGGGATTCTCGATCGAATCGACAGCTATTTATTCGTGCCGGCGGTGGTCTATTCGCTGGTAACCCTTGTTTTGCCCTTGTTGCAGGGCTAAGGGCTCACCTAAGGACTCACCTGGGCCGTGCCAATGAGCTGCACCATTCCTGCCTCTAAGCGGGCATCACTGATGGTGATGCCGGGATCCATCGGCAGCCGGCTGCTGACGTTGCCGTCCAAGGAGCGAATTTCGATGCTTCCCTCGGCCGCCAGCACGGTGGTGGCCAGTTCGACCAGGTCTGGAGCGCCTAGGGCTCGGGCGGCAAACACCAGGTTGTCGCGGCACATGCGTAATTCCACCAAGGGCACGATGCCAAGCAGGGCCTCGCCTAGGCCATCTCCCAAGGCGCGCCACTGGGGGGCGCTAAGGGCGTGGGTGAGGCCGTCGGCGGTGAAGCTCACCTGGCCCTGGATCTCGAAGGCCTGCTCCAGCTGCAGCGGCTGGCCCTTAAGCAGGTTGCCGCTGTGCACCTGGACGGGGCCGCTGCATAGCTCCACCAGCTCAAAGTGGAGGCCTTTGTAAATCACTCTGCGGGCCAGCAGTTGCACGCCGGCAAGGCGGCCGCGCAGCAGCTGCAGGGCAGTTCCCTGCAGCCGGATGTCGAGGCTGCCGATGGCCTGACACTGCTGACGCACCCAAAGCTGCAGGCCGCTGGCCAGCAGCTGCATCATCGGTCCGCCTGGTTTGTCGTCGCTGCTGGTCATTGATGGGAGGAGGAGTTGAGCCAGGTGGCGGCGACGGCGGCAGTCTGGTCGAGGTGCGGCAGGTGGCCGCAGTCATCAAGTTCGCGCACCCGCTCTCCTAACAGGGCCAGGGCCGCCCGCTTCTGCGGTGCTCGCAAAATGCGGTCATCGGCGCCCCACAGCACCGTGATTGGCTGGCTGGGCAGGGGTGCGCCGCCTCCTGCGAAGCCGCCGGAGCGGGCGAAACGCCGCAGGGCTTCAGCCCAGCCGGGGCTTTGCAGGTGCAGCGAGGCGATCTCCAGTTCGGCATCTCCCACGGCGGCATCTGGATCGGCGAAGGCGGTGCGGCAGAGCCCTCTGCGTACGGAGGGAAGCGCTAGAAAGCGCACGCCCAGGCCGTCGAGCAGGGGTGGTAAGGGCATGGGACGGCCAGTCAGGCCAGCGGGTGCCAGCAGCAGCAGCCGATTCACCTGATCGGGCAGGCGCCGGGCCAGCTCTACCGCCACCGAGCCGCCCATCGAGGCGCCGATCAGGCCTAGAGGGGCAGTATTGCGGCTGCCAATCGCCCGCACCAGGGCCTCTAGGTGGTGCAGCACGCCACGGGGGCTGTAGTCGCCGCAGGCGGGACGGGGGCAGAAGCCAAAGCCGTAGAGGTCGGGAATGAACAGCTGCACGCCGCTGGCCAGCAGCGGCGCGAGGCGCCGGAATTCCAAAAAGGAGCTATCGAAGCCGTGCAGTAGCAACACCGGTGGGCCCTCGCCCAGCACGGCCACCGGCCAGGGATCATCGTCGCCGAGCTCGGGCAGGGGCCACCACTGCACCTGGGCTGCCAGGGCCCTGCCCTGGGGATCAAGCAGGCTGCGGGCCGCTGCCGCCACCAGGGCTTGCTGAGCTGTGGGCTCGCTGTTCACGCGGGCTGGCGCTCGCTGCTGCAGGTGCTCACCAGGGCGGCCAGCAGGTCGTTGGGAGCGACGGCAAAGGGGAGGCGGTGCAGATCTGAATCATCGCGGCAGGCAAAGACACAGGCTTGCTGCAGCTGGTGTAGGCCTGCCTCGGCCAGGCCGAGCTCCTCGAGGCTCACCGGCAGGCCGAGCTGACGAAATAGGGGCAGCAACTGGCGTCGGGATTGGCCGGCGAGTTGGTTGCCGCCGAGCACCTCCTCCAGCCGCAGCTGCACCAGGATCCCGAATCCCACCTTTTCGCCGTGCAGGCGGCCATGGCTGGCCTCCAGTTGGGTGAGGCCGTTGTGAACGGCGTGGGCAGCCACGGTGCGGCAGCGGGCCCCACCAATGCCGCCGATCAGGCCGGCCGTGAGTCCACAGGCTTCAGCCACCCGCTCCCAGGCGGCACCGTGGGGATCCTTTAGGGCTAACACAGCCTCCAGCATCAGTTGGTCGCGCAGCACCCGGGCCATCTGCACCGCCTGCTGCACCAGGCCATCGCCGCTGGCACCACTGCTCACCGATGCCTCATACCACTTGGCCATGGCGTCGGCGATGCCGCTGGCCAAGGTGCGGCTCGGGGCCTGGCGGACCAGGTCGTGGTCAAAAATCAGCAGATCTGGGCAGCGGTCCAGGGCCACATCGCCCAGGAAGGCCCCCTGGGGTGAATACAAATTTGCCAGGGCCGTCCAGCCGGCGCAGGTGGCAGCACTGGTGGGCACGGTGATGCAAGCCAGGTTCAGGCGGTGGGCAAGCAGCTTGCCGGCATCTAGCACCTTGCCGCCTCCAATGGCGACAACGGCATCGCATCCCCGCTCCTGACAGATTGCCGCAATCAAAAACAGGTCGTCTTCGCAGCAGTCGTATTGCAGCTCGGCGATCTGGGGTTCGAGATCGGCGGCTTGGAGATCCTCAAGCAGCTGCTGCCTCAGCTGGGTGGTGGCAGCGCTGCGGCCGAGCACGAGCGGACGCTGGCAGAGGCCAGCTATCTGCGGGATTCCCTGGACCCAGGCTCCAGGACCCCGCAGAACTTTGGCTGGAGCGATGGCGTGTTGGCTTAGGGAATTGCTCATCCCGGTGCGGCTTTCATCCCCTATTGATGACGAGGGTAAGACCCGAATCACTCACCCGAATCCCTCAAACCCCAGCGGCAGCCAGTTCCGGCTGGGCTGGCAGCGCGGCCTGCTTGCGGATCACCACCTGCTTCTCGTCATTGACGTCCACCAAGGCGGAGTCGCCATCACCAATTCGTCCAGTGAGGAATTCCTCGGCTAGGGAATCTTCAAGCAGCCGCATCACGGCACGGCGCAGGGGACGGGCACCGTAAGAGGGGTTGTAGCCCTCCTCCACGAGACGTTCCTTGAAGGCTTCGGTGACGGAAAGAGCAATGCCCTTTTCCAACATCCTGCCAAACACCTCTTTGAGCATGATCTCGGCAATGTCCTTGACCTCGTCGCGGTTGAGCTGACGGAAGACAATGATTTCGTCGAGGCGGTTGAGGAATTCGGGGCGGAAGTATTGCTTCAACTCCTCATTCACAAGCGAGCGAATGCGGTTGTAGTTGGTTTCATCCGCATCACCACCGCCAAACTCAAAGCCGAGTCCACCACCGCCTTTTTCGATCACCTTCGAACCGATGTTCGAGGTCATGATGATCAATGTGTTCTTGAAATCCACTGTGCGGCCCTTGGAATCGGTCAGGCGACCGTCTTCGAGCAATTGCAGCAGCAGGTTGAACACGTCGGGGTGGGCCTTTTCGATCTCGTCGAACAACACCACGGTGTAGGGACGCCGGCGCACAGCCTCGGTGAGCTGGCCACCCTCATTGAAGCCCACATAGCCGGGAGGCGAACCGATCAGCTTGCTGACCGTATGGCGCTCCATGAATTCCGACATGTCGAGGCGGATCATGGCCTCTTCGCTGCCGAAGAAGTAAGCCGCCAGAGACTTAGTCAGTTCGGTTTTGCCAACTCCGGTGGGGCCAGAGAAGATGAAGCTGGCGATCGGTCGGTTGGGGTTCTTGAGACCCACCCGAGCCCGGCGGATGGCACGGGATACAGCCTTAACGGCTTCGTCTTGGCCGATCAAGCGCTGGTGAAGGGTTTCCTCCATGTTCAACAGCTTGGCCGTCTCGCTTTCGGTGAGTTTCTGCACCGGAACGCCGGTCCAGGAGGCAACGATGTGAGCGATGTCCTCTTCAGTGACCATGGGGGTGCGATCGCCGTTGGCGACGCCATCAAACACAGCTACTGCAGCGCTGCTACCGGCTTCGCCTACCACTGCTTCAGCGGCGGGCTCATCATCTTTGCGGGTTTGCAGGATCGAGCGAATCTGCTCACGCAGTTCGACTTCCTTATCGCGCAGCTCGCCGGCCTTAGCGAAATCCTGTTCGCGCACGGCTTCTTCCTTGTCTTTTTGGACAGCGCGAAGCTGCTTGTCGACCTCTTTCGCTGCTGGCGGCAGCTTGGAATTCATCAGCCGTACCCGGCTGCCAGCTTCGTCAACTAGGTCGATCGCCTTATCTGGCAAGAAGCGATCGGAGATGTAGCGATCGCCCAGGGTTGCTGCGGCGATTAGGGCCTCATCGGCGATCTTGAGGCGGTGGTGTGCTTCGTAGCGCTCCTTGAGACCTCGCAGGATCTCGATGGTGTCGAGGACGGAGGGCTCGCCCACCATCACCGGTTGGAAGCGGCGCTCCAGAGCTGCGTCCCGTTCGATGTGCTTCCGGTATTCATCCAGGGTGGTGGCACCGATGCACTGGAGCTCGCCGCGGGCGAGTGCAGGCTTGAGGATGTTGGCTGCATCAATTGCCCCTTCGGCGGCACCTGCGCCGATCAAGGTGTGCACTTCGTCGATTACGAGGATCACGTTGCCGGCGCTACGGATCTCCTCCATGATTTTTTTGAGGCGCTCCTCAAATTCACCCCGATATTTGGTGCCGGCCACCAGCAGGCCGATATCAAGGGTTAGGACGCGTTTGTCTTCAAGGATGTCCGGGATGTCGCCGGAATTGATCCGCTGCGCCAGGCCTTCAGCGATAGCGGTCTTGCCCACGCCAGGCTCGCCGATCAGCACAGGGTTGTTCTTGGTGCGGCGACCCAGGATCTGGATCACCCGCTCAATTTCGTTCTGACGACCCACAACAGGGTCAAGCTTGCCATCGGCTGCCTGCTGGGTGAGGTTGCTGCCGAACTCATCGAGGGTCGGAGTTTTGGTGGAACCCTTGCCACCGCCACCACCGGCTGCCACCTCGGCGGTTTCGCCCAACATGCGGATTACCTGGGTGCGCACCTTGGCTAGGTCGACGCCGAGGTTTTCCAGCACCCGGGCTGCCACGCCCTCACCCTCACGGATCAGCCCAAGCAGCAGGTGCTCGGTACCGATGTAGTTATGACCTAGTTGGCGGGCTTCTTCTAGGGATAATTCCAGTACTCGCTTAGCCCTGGGGGTGAAGGGAATTTCCACGGCGACGAAGCCGGACCCGCGGCCGATGATCTTTTCCACTTCGACGCGGGCATCTTTGAGGTTCACCCCCATCGATTTGAGCACTTTTGCTGCAACACCGGTGCCCTCACCGATCAGGCCCAGCAGAATCTGTTCGGTGCCCACAAAGTTGTGGCCAAGGCGGCGCGCCTCTTCTTGGGCCAGCATGATCACCTTGATGGCCTTCTCGGTAAACCGCTCGAACATGGGCCTTGGCCTGGTGCAAGTCCATCCAAGCTACCAGGGTTGACAGGTGTGGTGTGGTTTACGCCGGATCAAAGGCAGATCCCCTGCAGCAGCAGGGTCTCAAGCTGTTTAAGGCAACAACGCAAATTGCTGAATTGCCGGTCTTTAGCAATAAGAAAAGCCGGTTATCCACACCCTCGCTACGCATCATTGAGGTTGGATAACCTCAGCCATTGGATCAGGGCGTCTTCGCCATTGCGGTAGTAACCGCGACGCACGCCCGCATCCAGGAAGCCAAGCCGCCGATATAGGGCCACGGCTGCTGTATTGCTCGGGGCCACTTCCAGGGTGGCGTGCAGGGCCCCTTGCTGCCCGGCCACCAACAGCAGGGCCTCGAGCACCCGCCGGCCTAGGCCCTGGCGCTGCTGTGCGGGATCCACCGCTACCAGGGTTATGTGCA
>CAZKER010000050.1:0-8605 GCA_964551845.1 uncultured Cyanobium sp. | reverse complement strand
CCAGGCCGGGACCCTGGGGCAGCTCCAGCGGTTGCACCAACTCCTGGGGCAGCACCCGGCCACTGCCCTGGGGCACCACGGCGCCGGTGAGGACGCGCACCGCTTCCCCTGCCGCCAACCCACCGGCAAACGGTGTCCCGGCGGCCGAGCGCCCCACCAAACGCCAACGCTGGCCTGGTGCAGGCGGAGCGTCCCCGGCGATGGCATAGCCATCCATGATCGAGGCGCGGAAGCCCGGCACCGCCGCCGCTGCGGTCACAGCCACCGCCGTGATCCGGCCGCGGCAGGCCGCCAGCGGCAACGCCTCGCT
Organism: uncultured Cyanobium sp.; assembly: GCA_964551845.1. Taxonomy (GTDB): domain Bacteria; phylum Cyanobacteriota; class Cyanobacteriia; order PCC-6307; family Cyanobiaceae; genus Cyanobium_A. The sequence goes on along the minus strand of CAZKER010000050.1, from coordinate 8,295 downwards.
GCATCCCAGGGGCTGCAGGGCCTCGAGGATCTGGGCCTGGGCCTGCTTCAGGGGCAGGCCTTCGGCGGGGAACGGTTCTGACGATCGAGCGGAGCCGGCCATGGGGCGCTCAGGCACAGGGGTGGGGGGCTGCAGGGTGGCGCCAGGGGCCGTGGCGTCCCCCCGTCTTCTCCAACAGCCGCACCGGGCCGATGGTCATGGCGGGATCGGCGCTCTTGAGCATGTCGTAGAGGGTGAGCAGGCCCACCTGCACGGCCGTGAGGGCCTCCATCTCCACCCCGGTAGGACCGATGGTGCGCGCGGTGGCCTGCAGCCGCAGGCCGCTGCCGTCGGCGGCCGGCTCCAGCTCCACTCCCACACCGCTGAGCGCGATCGGGTGGCAGAGGGGGATCAGCTCCCAGGTGCGCTTGGCCGCCTGGATGGCCGCCACCCGCGCCACCGCCAGCACGTCCCCCTTGGGGGCCCGGCCCTCTAGCACCAGGGCCAGCACCGCAGGAGCCATCTGGATGTACCCCTCGGCCGTGGCCTCGCGGCGGCTGGCCGGGCGCTCGCCCACCTCCACCATGTGCACCTCGCCAGCGGCATTGAGGTGGGTGAGCTCAGCGGGGGATGGGGACGAAGCCATGGAACCGCGCAGCTGCAGGTGAAAGGCATCATCGAGCAGCCAGCCCGGGCGGATCCGTAGCTTGAGCACCCGTGATGTTCGGCCCCAACCCCTGCCGCCAGATCAAGGCGCCCTAAGCGCCACCCGCATCCCACCACCCCGCAGCCCCCGGCTCCCACGCGTTGTCGCTCTCCCGCCCCTCCACCTTCTTCTGCGCCTTCCTCACCCTGCTCAACGACCGGCTGGGGGAGTCAATCGTGTTTCCGCTGCTGCCCTTTCTGCTGGCAGGCTTCACCAATGACGGTCGGGTGCTGGGCCTGCTGGCGGGCAGCTACGCCATCGCCCAGTTCGCCTTCACGCCCCTGATCGGTGCCCTCAGCGACCGCTTCGGCCGCAAACCAGTGATCTCTGTGTGCGTGGCGGGCTCGGTGCTGGGCCTGTCTCTGTTTGCCCTCACCATCAGCCTGCCCTGGGCGACCCTCTGGCCCGCGGCCGAGGCTGCCGGTCTGCCCCTGGCCCTGCTGTTCGGCGCCCGGCTGATCGACGGGGTGAGCGGCGGCACCGCCGCCACCGCCAGCGCCGTGCTGGCCGACATCTCGCCGCCGGAAAAGCGGGCCAAGGCCTTCGGCCTGATCGGCGTGGCCTTCGGACTGGGCTTCATCCTCGGTCCAGCCCTCGGCGGCCTGCTCGGCCGCCTGAACGTCACCCTGCCCCTGCTGGTGGCGGTGGCCATCGCCGTGCTCAACCTGGCTCTGGTGCTCACCGTGCTGCCGGAAACCCACCCGCCAGAAGCACGCCGGGCGATGCCTCGCAAACGGGACCTCAACCCCTTCACCGCCCTGCAGCGGGTGTTCACCAACCCCCAGGTGCGGCGCCTGTGCGTGGCCTTCTTCCTGTTCTTTCTGGCCTTCAACGGCTTCACCGCCGTACTGGTGCTGTATTTCAAGCAGGCCTTTGACTGGGGGCCCGGCCTGGCGGCCGCCGCCTTCCTCGTGGTGGGCGTGGTGGCCACGGTGGTGCAGGGCGGGCTGATCGGACCGCTGGTGAAGCGGTTCGGCGAATGGCGACTCACCCTGGCCGGCCTGGGCTTTGTGATCGCCGGCTGTCTGCTGATCCCCCTGGCCACCCGGGGCAATGCCCAGCCAGTGGTATTCACCGCCGTGGCAATCCTGGCCATGGGCACCGGCCTGGTCACCCCCTGCCTACGCAGCCTGGTGTCACGCCGGCTCGATAGCGAAGGCCAGGGTGCCGCCCTAGGCAGCTTGCAGGGGCTGCAGAGTTTGGGCAGCTTCCTGGGCCCACCCCTGGCGGGCCTGGCCTACGAAACCACCGGGCGTCAGAGCCCCTTCTGGCTCGGCATCGCCTTGCTCGTGGGGGTAGCCCTGCTGGTGGCCGGTGGTCTACCTGGCAAAAACGCTGGGATGACAGCAGGACTACACGGCTCTGACAGTTGAGATTGCTACGTTGCAACTAATCAAGGTCAAGGTGCCGCGTGGCGGAATCAACGGCTGAAACCCAGCTGGCTCCCGAGCTCTACATCAACCGCGAGATCAGCTGGCTGGAGTTCAACTACCGGGTGCTGGCCCAGGCCCTAGATGAGCGCACGCCGCTATTGGATCAGGCGAAATTCAGCGCCATTTTCAGCAACAACCTTGATGAGTTCTTCATGGTGAGGGTGGCCTCACTGAAGTCCCAGATCGATGCCGGGGTAAGCAGTCTCAGCGATGACGGACTAACCGCCCAGCAACAACTCCAGGCGATCCGCACCAAGCTGCGCCCCCTGCTGGAGTTGCAGCAGCAGCACTACCGCCACTCCCTCAAAAGCCATCTCTGCGACTACGGCGTTCACCTCACCGACTACGCCAACCTCAACGGTCCCCAACGCGATTGGCTCAACGCCTACTTCCAGAGCGCCATTTTCCCAGTACTCACCCCCCTAGCGGTTGATCCCTCCCACCCCTTTCCCTTCATCAGCAACCTGAGCCTCAACGTGGCCGCCTTAGTGCGCGACCCCGATACGGGTCAGCAGGAATTCGCTCGGGTGAAGGTGCCACAGAAAAACCTGCCCCGCTTCGTCCAGATACCTCCCCATCTGAGCGGCAAGCAACCCGAAGCCGTGTACACGGCAGTGCCACTCGAGCAGGTAGTGGCCTTCAACCTCGGCCTGCTGTTCCCAGGCATGCACGTGGAGGGCCACTACTTCTTCCGCGTCACCCGCGATGCCGACCTGGAATTGCGCGACCTGGAGGCCGACGACTTGATGGAGGCCCTTGAAGAGGGCCTGCGTAAACGCCGCCGCGGCGGCGAGGTGGTGCGGCTGGAGGTGGCCGATGAAATGCCAGAAGAGGTGGTGCAGCTGCTGATGGAGGGCACCGCCGTCGAAGCGGAAGACGTCTACCGGATCAATGGGCCCCTTGGCCTTGACGATCTGATGAGCCTGCTGGCCATTCCCTTACCCCAGCTCAAGGAGAAGCCCCACAAGGGCCGCACCACACCTGCCTTGGCACGCACCCAGAAAAGCCAGCTGGAAGACGGCTCCATCAAGTCGGAGGAATTTGAAAGCATCTTCTCGGTGATCCGCCGAGGTGATGTGCTGCTGCATCACCCCTACGACCTGTTTTCCACCTCGGTGGAGGAATTCCTCAACCAGGCCGCCGATGACCCCTCGGTATTGGCAATCAAGATGACCCTCTACCGCACCTCCAAGGATTCACCGGTAGTAGCGGCACTGATCCGGGCCGCTGAAAACGGCAAGCAGGTGATGGCTCTTGTTGAATTGAAAGCCCGCTTCGATGAAGACAACAACATCCAATGGGCCAAACAGTTGGAGGCATCTGGAGTACACGTCGTCTACGGCGTGCTGGGCCTAAAAACCCACACCAAGATCCTGCTGGTGGTTCGCAAGGAGAAGGAGCGCCTCAACAGCTATGTGCACATAGGCACGGGAAATTATAACTCCAAAACCTCCAGCCTCTACACCGACATCGGCCTACTCACGGCCCGGCCAGAATTCGGTGCCGACTTAGTGGAGCTGTTCAACTACCTCACCGGCTTCTCCAAGCAGCAAAGCTTCCGCCGCTTGCTAGTGGCTCCAGTGACCTTGCGCAGCCGCATGGAAGGCCTGATCCGCCGCGAAATCGAGCATGCCCAATCAGGTAGGGGCGGCCATATCCGGGCAAAGATGAATGCCTTAGTGGATCCAGCGATCATCGCCCTGCTCTACGAGGCCTCCCAGGCCGGCGTGAGGATTGAGCTGGTGGTGCGTGGCATGTGCAGCCTGCGGCCCCAGCTGGCGGGCATCAGCGACAACATCCAAGTCGTGAGTGTGATCGGTCGGTTCCTCGAACACTCACGGTTGTTTTGGTTTGGCAATGGCAGCGAGCCCGAACTTTTCTTCGGCAGCGCCGACTGGATGTCACGCAACCTGGACAGACGAGTGGAAGCTGTCGCCCCAATCGAAGATCCAAAACTGCGTCATCAGCTTGAGCAAGTCATCGATCTCTACCTGAATGACACGGGTGCCTGGCACATGGACAACCAAGGAAAGTTCAGTCAACGACAGCTCGAGGGCGAACAACAACTGGTTCAGCGAGAGATGATGCGTCGCTGGCGCGGCGGTTTGGTAGGTTGATCTACAGAAATCCATACAGGAAGTCTTCCAAATCAAGGAGTTACAACCAACGAAGCAGTGCTACATTCCGGCCAAATCCAATAGGGAGGCTGGGGTGTGGGGACGCCTTTGCAATCCGCTTCAGACGCTGTTGACAGCAACGCCTCGAAGCCTTCGCCATCATTGATGGCGCCAAATTCCGCGGCTGTTGGGACCAAATCTGCATCGGCAAAAGGACGGGCCTCTGGTCCTAAGGCCGGCAGCCGCGTGAGCGCCGATTCAATCGGCTGGTATTTGAGCACAATTGGCCGGGTTCCGCTGCTCACAGCCGCCGAAGAAATTGAGCTGGCTCACCATGTGCAGGCCGGCAAACGCTTACTGGAACTGCCTGCCAGCGAACACACGCCCAAGCACAAGCGCCAGCTGCGCATGGCCCAGCGCGCCCGCGACCGAATGATGGCGGCCAACCTGCGCCTGGTGGTAAGCGTCGCCAAGAAGTATCAAAACCAGGGACTGGAACTGCTGGATCTTGTGCAGGAAGGGGCGATTGGCCTAGAGCGGGCCGTCGACAAGTTCGACCCTGCCATGGGCTACAAATTTTCGACCTACGCCTATTGGTGGATCCGCCAGGGGATGACCCGGGCAATCGACAACAGCGCCCGCACGATTCGTCTGCCGATTCATATAAGCGAAAAGCTATCCAAAATGCGACGGATTAGCCGGGAACTTTCCCATCGGCTCGGCCGCCAGCCAAATCGCCTCGAGCTTGCCCATGCCATGGACATGGCCCCGCGGGATCTCGAGGAGCTGATGGCCCAGAGCGCTCCCTGCGCCTCCCTCGATGCCCATGCCCGCGGCGAAGAAGATCGCAGCACCCTCGGCGAACTGATCGCCGACCCGGCCAGCAACGAGCACTTAGACTCGATGGACCGACTCATCCAGAAGGAGCACCTGGGCACCTGGCTCTCCCAGCTAAATGACCGGGAACAGCAAATCCTCAAGCTGCGCTTCGGCCTAGAAGGATCCGAACCCCTCACCCTGGCGGAGATTGGCAGACTGATCAATGTTTCGCGGGAGCGGGTGCGGCAGCTGGAGGCCAAGGCGATCATGAAGCTGCGCCTGATGAGCAGTTACCAGCAGGCCGCCTAAGCCCATGGCCGGTGGATGGTCGCAGCAACTACTTGGCGTTGCGGCCGTTGCTGGCTGGTTGGCCCTGTTGGCGCTAGCGGCGCTGCGGGTGCGGCGACGCTGGAATAGTCAACGCGAATGGAGTCGCAAGCTGGTGCACATCGGCACCGGCGCCGTGGTGCCGATCGCCTGGGCCACCGGCATCGATCGCCTCATCGCCATCCCCGCCGCCGGCCTGATCACGCTGCTGGCGGCGATGAACCATCGCTTCCAACTGCTGCCAGCCATTGAAGATGTCGGTCGCTCCAGCTACGGCACCATCGCCTATGGAGCCTCAATCACCTTGCTGCTGCTGCAGTTTTGGCCGCAGCAACCCGCTGCCGTGGCCGCTGGCGTGCTGGTGATGGCCGTTGGTGATGGCCTTGCCGGACTGCTTGGCCCCCTGATCAGCTCCCCCAGCTGGCTGGTGTGGGGCCAGCGGAAATCCGTCGTGGGCACTGGCGCCATGGCGGCTGGCAGCCTGGCCATGCTGCTGCTGGTACGCCAGCTGGCAATCGCGGCGGGCCTGCCCCACCCGGAGCTACCAGCCCTGCTGGCCATCTCCGCCACTGCAGTGGTGCTGGAGCAGGTGGCCGTAGGGGGCCTCGACAACTTCACCGTGCCGCTGGCTGCCGGCTGGCTGTGGCAACGGCTCAGCTAGCGCACCGCCTCAGCCAGGGTTTCGAGCACCTCTGAGGTTGTGGCCAGATCAATGCAGGCATCGGTGATGCTCTGGCCATAGGTGAGCTGGCTCAGATCGACTGGAATCTTCTGGCTGCCAGCCACCAGATGGCTCTCCAGCATCACGCCCATCACATGACCAGAACCGGCGCGCAGCTGGTCTGCCACCTGGGCTGCCACCTCGCCCTGGCGGCGATAGTCCTTGTTGGAGTTGCCATGGCTGCAATCCACCATCACCCGAGCTGGCAAGCCGGCTTTGGCCAGCTCAGCAGCGGCTTCCTCCACCGCCTCCGGGTGGTAATTGGTACCTCGCTTGCCACCCCGCAACACCAGGTGGCCATCGGGGTTGCCGGTGGTAGTCACGATCGCCGCATGACCCTCCCCGTTGATGCCGAGGAAATGGTGGGGCCGCGCCGCAGCCTCCATCGCATTGATCGCCGTGATGGCACTGCCGTCCGTGCCATTTTTGAAACCGATCGGCATCGACAAGCCCGAAGCCATCTCCCGGTGGGTCTGGCTCTCGGTGGTGCGGGCGCCGATGGCGGTCCAGCTGATCAGATCAGCGATGTATTGAGGCACCACCGGATCCAGCAGCTCGGTGGCCGCAGGTAGGCCCATCTCGGCTAAGTGCAGCAAAAGGCCGCGGGCCACGCGCAGACCCGTATTGATGTCGTAGCTGCCATCGAGGTGGGGATCGTTGATCAAACCCTTCCAGCCCACGGTGGTGCGGGGCTTCTCGAAGTACACCCGCATGACGATCTCAAGGGCGTCCTTGTAGCGCTCATGGGCCTGGGCGATGGCCGTGGCGTACTCCTTGGCCGCTGCCACGTCGTGCACCGAGCAGGGTCCAACGATCACCAACAGCCGGGAGTCACGGCCGTGAAGGATCGCCTGAATCCGCTCGCGGGCCTGCTGCACGGTGGCCGCCGAGCGCTCCGTGATCGGCAATTCGCGATGCAACAGCGCCGGAGGCACCAGCGGCCGGGTTTCCACCACATGCAAATCGGAGGTGGTGGTGGTCATGGGCCTGAGGCCGTCAGAACGGCGCCGCAGAGGTGGCGTCCACCCTAGACAGCAGCGATTGCGACCACCCCGGGGACCGGCTGCCAAGAACAATGGGGTACAGATCGACGCGACTGGGCATGTCTGCAGCCACCTTCCTCCCTTGCTACCGCGCCGCTGCGGCCGAACGTGAGGCCCTTGGGGTTCCCGCCCTGCCCCTGAGCGCCGCACAAGCCAGTGCGCTCACAGAGCTGCTAGCCGCACCGCCCGCCGGCGAAGAAGCCTTCCTGCTGCATCTACTGAGCGAGCGCATTCCCCCCGGCGTGGACGAGGCGGCCTACGTGAAGGCCAGCTGGCTCAGCTCCGTGGCCAAGGGCACGGCCACCAGCCCCCTAGTGAACCCCGTGGCAGCAGTGCAGCTGCTGGCCACAATGATAGGCGGCTACAACGTGAGCGCCCTGATCGAGCTGCTCGAAAACAGCGACCCGACCATTGCCGCCGCCGCCGCCACGGGCCTGAGCCGCACCCTGCTGGTCTACGACGCCTACAACGATGTACTGGAACTAGCGGCAAGCAACGCCTATGCCCAGCAGGTGATCGACAGCTGGAGCGCCGCCGAGTGGTTCACCGCCAAGCCGGAATTGGCCGCCGAGATCACCGTGACGGTGTTCAAGGTGGAGGGTGAAACCAACACCGACGACCTCTCCCCCGCCACCCACGCCACCACCCGGCCAGACATCCCCCTGCATGCCATGGCGATGCTGGAAACGCGCATGCCGGGCGGCCTGGAGCTGATCGCCCAACTGAAAACCAAGGGCCATCCCGTGGCTTACGTGGGCGATGTGGTGGGCACGGGCAGCTCGCGGAAATCGGCGATCAACTCGGTGCTGTGGCACACCGGCACCGACATTCCCCACGTACCCAATAAACGCGGCGGCGGCGTAGTGCTGGGCGGCAAGATCGCGCCAATCTTTTTCAACACCGCCGAAGATTCCGGCGCCCTGCCGATCGAGTGCGACGTGTCCGCCCTCAACTCCGGCGATGTGATCACGCTCCGCCCCTACGCCGGCACGATCGAGCGCGCGAGCGGCGAACCAAATGCCGGCGAGATCGTGGCCCGCTTCGAGCTCAAGCCCAGCACGATCTCCGATGAAGTGCGCGCCGGCGGCCGCATCCCACTGCTGATCGGCCGCTCCCTCACCGACAAAGTGCGCGCCCAGCTGGGGCTGCC
>CAZKER010000049.1:0-3359 GCA_964551845.1 uncultured Cyanobium sp. | reverse complement strand
TGCTTGGTGCAGCCGGCTGGATAGTCGGCCTGGCCAATTGGCACGAACTCCAACCCGGCAGCCCGCACCCGCTCTGCCGCATCAGCGATGCCGATCAGGCTCACCCGATGACCGCGCTGGCGCAGGGCATGGCCGAGGGTGGTCATCGGATGGAGATGGCCGCTAGCGGCGGGGCAGAGCAGGCCGTAGTGGGTCACGGGAATGGGAGGGTTTTAGGGCTTCAGTTTGCCGATGGAGTCAGGTGGCCTCTTCATCGAAATAGTCACTGTCGATCTTCGGAATACGAACAGTTCTGGAGGCGATTCCCATCAACCAAGACAATCCCTTCAACTGAACGCGCAAAATCAATTGCCTGGGGGGTAAATACGCTCGTGGTGATAAAGACACCCTTACTGGCCTTGTGTCCAGCGAGCGCCCCATAAAAGGCCTGAAGCTCTGGTCTACCAACTGAATTCTGCCAGCGCTTTGCTTGCACATACACTTTCTCAAGGCCCAGCTTATCGAGAGAGATGATGCCATCAATTCCGGCATCTCCAGATCCGCCAACACGCTGAAGGTCTTCTCGAGTGGCGCCGTAACCCATGCGATGCAAAAGATCAAGAACTACTGATTCAAAGAAGGCTGGCGACACCTTGCCAAGCGCTTCGATCAGATCAGATTGGGCCGACTGCTTGAGTTCCTTGAGGGCTTGACCGAGGCGATCATCTGGACTCGAAATTTCTGCTTCTTGAGTCGAATACGACGGCTCTGTAAAAACCTGACCAACTTCCTCCCCATTCGATTTCTTGAGCTTTATTCCCACATAGCCCATTGCAAGCTCGGTGGAAAGCTGCTCGGGAAATGGCTGGGGATGGTCAGCTATGAAGTTGAGGCCCTCCTGGGTGATTTGCCATGTTCCGCGCCTGGGACAACTGGAAAGTCCCGCTCTCTTCAATCGATCGTGTGCCCAGCCAGCTCTGTTCTTGTAGACGAGGAAAGGTCCCTCCTGGCGGCTGCATAACAGCCCAGAACCCGCAGGAACGCTCGCAGGTTAAGTCTGCAAGGCACACCGGCTCCGGTTCACAGGAACATGCCGACTAGCATGGAGTGATGCGAAGGCGCTGCTGGGGCGAGGTACGCACATCCGGGCCGACTACCTTGCCTGATCACATCACAAGAAGACCACCTGATGGGCGGGTGAAAGGGCTGACGTCAGAAAATCATGTTGATTGGCTCCGGACCCGAATCGCTCGAATCCGCTGACATACATCACAGCTCCACTCGTATCGCCAACCATTGCAATCGCATAGTGGCCGCTTTTCAGGGATGTGGACGCGATGGAGTACGTGCCCGCCTTGAAGGTGAGCGTATCGATACCTTCACCGCCGATGAAGTGACCATTCCCGAATCCCCTCAGCTCATCATGACCGGCACCCAGATCGATGGTGCCCGATCCGGCGAAGCCGCCCGTGAAGGCATCGACGGTGTCGTTGCCGGCACCAGTAGCGATCAGGCCGGCATTGACTAGGCCCAGGGTGCCCTTGCCCGTGATCCGGTCATTGCCGGAACCGGTGTTGATCGTGCCGACGTTCAGCAGGCCCACACCACCTTTCTCGGTGGCACTTCCCTGCAAGTTGTCATCGCCCGAACCGGTATTGATCAGGCCGGCATTGACTAGGCCCAGGGTGCCCTTGCCCGTGATCACGACATCATCGGCGAGATTGCAGATCACGTGTCCGGGCTCAAGGAGCCATCCAATCACCGGATCCGTGGCTCTGTCGGCCCTGCGGGTAGGGCGAACATCTGTCGAATGGTTAGCTATTTTCTTGGTTCATCGGTCCTTCCCGTACTATTGAGCTTTTTCAGGCGTGACGTACAACGTAATATGACGTCACACTGCCAACCCTGTTGCCGCAACCGCCCCCTTATTTAGCGGGTTTCGATGCTCGTAGATGTGCGAGGCACGCGGATTTGACTGCACAACAACAATCTCCCGCCTGATTTGTTTACTCAGCAGGGCTCATCGATTGTGCGGATGCTGCTTGCCCGTACCCACAGCGCTCAGGCCTGGCCGAGTGGTGGACAGGGAGGTTTGGGCGTCCGCATCGACCCTCAAGCAACGACTCTCATGCCTTGGCTAGTTCAAATTCTGTCCCAGGGTCTCTAGTTACGTCTGTCAGCATGGGTTGAGGCCGGCGGAATCGCTTCCTCCCCGTGCTTGAGAGCGCCTCTGCCGCAACCGATCTCGACCTGATCAGCTAATCCAAGGCGATCCCTGATGTCCGGATGCGGCGGGGCGTTCGCATCCCGGCCTGGTATTCCCTGCTGGTGGCGGTGCTGGGAATCATGAGCCGCGCTCAGAGCCTGCGGGACCTAGAGCGCTTTGCCATCCGCCACCACAAGGTGCTCACCGAGGAGTTGGACCTCGAGCTCAGGCGTCCACCCTCGGACTCCGCCTTCCGCTATTTCTTTCAGCAGGTGAACCTGGCGGGTCTCTGTGGTGCCATCCGCGATTAGACCATTACCCAGATCCCAGGTGGCGCAGCCGATCTCGATCAGCTGATCTGTAATGGCAAGACCTTGAGGGGCTCGATCTAACCCACCGCTGGTGGCGGTTCGGCATTCATCGCCCAGGCGAAGCTCTACTCGTCGGCCATGGGCATGGCGTACTGCTTCGCACAAGCCTGATGGCTACAGCCAGGCCTGCTACACCACTGGCGAGAACCATGAGCGGGCGGTGCTCAGTCAGCTGCTCGGCGAGCTGGATCATGACGGGGTTCTGATCCAGGCGGTAGGCGCAACCTTCTCCGCTGGAGTTGCCCTCCATACCCAAAAGCCGTTTTTCGGCAGCTCCAGAAACAGGGGGCCGACTTCCTCCTGACCATCTAGCCGAAGGCTTCTCCACAGGAGTAGGCCAACCAGCGATCGCTGTACCGCCAGATCTGGTGCCAATTCCAGGACAAGCGCAAGATCCCTCTCGTGGCAACGGATCACGAAATCAGCCAAGGACGGGAAATCACCTGGATGCTGCGGGCCCAACAGGCACCGGAGCACATCGCCGAGGCCTGAATTGGCACCAGCTGGATCGTGCAGGTGGCGACCACCGGCACCCGTGATGGCAGGCCATTTCAGGCCACCCATCTGTTCCTCACCAGTCTCCGCACCACGCCAGAAGCGCTCCTGCAACTGGTTCGCGACCGCTGGAGCATCCGCTTCGCGGAAGCCAAGTGCTACGAGGGCTGGCCCTGAATCCTTTATACCCAGCTCCATGAAGACGCCCACCGTTACCGGGGGAACCGAGCCGGCGCAATGGCAACACTGCGCACAGCAGCCCTCAACCTGCTGCGATTGGTCGGTTTTCAGTCGATTCGGGCCGGGAT
>CAZKER010000048.1:0-3900 GCA_964551845.1 uncultured Cyanobium sp. | reverse complement strand
GCACTGTCCAGCACCAATAAATTACCTGGATACAGCTGGTCACTAACCAGCTCTAGGCATTGCCGCGGTTTTAGCCGCTCACTACCGGCAAGACCGCGCAGGCTTGAAAGCAAACGTGCATTTAGTTCAGCTGTATTCGCTTCATCATCAGTACCGCGCCAAGGCGTATACCCCTGGTCGTTGATGCTGCCACCGGGGCCAACCTGCTCAAGGAATTCAACCTGCAGCTTGAGAGCATCTAGCTCCGTTGTAATCTGCTCCAGCTGATCTTCCAACGAGTGGTTTTCGGCCAGTGCAAGCTGAAGTTCTTGATCCTTTAGATCAAGCTCTTGCTGTAATTCTCCTTCTACATTCTCCGCTAGCTCAATGGCCTGCTCGCCTTGGGCTTGGGCCTTCTCTGTACGCAGCTCCCAAGCAGCTTTATTGAAGTCGTACTCACGCCGCAGCCGACGTTCCTCAGCTCGACTTGTATCTAGGCGTTTGTTGATATCCTCCTGCTTGTCTTCTAACTCTTTAAGGCGATCCTGCCTTTCGCGCACACGGGAGCTTTCGCTTGGTACTCCAAATAGGGAGCGAATCAACTGCTCCACTTTGGTCAGGTCTTCTGGTGCCTTACCAGTACTGTCAGTAAGGCTGAGATACCAGGGGTAATGCCGGCCGTCCTGGCTTGGGTAGTAGCTGTAGCCGCATTTGCTGACGTCGTAGCTAGCCGCGAGCAGCTCTTGCACCTCGCGGAAGGCTGTTTCAGTGCAATTCACAACCAAGCGAAGTTTGTCGGCACCACTGGTGCGATCGAAATCCCAAGCAAAAGCACTGGTTACCCCAAGAGCACGTAAGCGTCGGCTGGCCTTAGGAATTGGGATCGAGATCTGCAACCGGAAGGCATCCCGCCTCGATGTGGTCGTCAGGCCCGTGACAACTGCATCAAGACCTATTGCAGCCTCTGGAACCTCAGCGGCAACTAAGGCAGCCATGTCCTTGGGCAAATATCCGATCCATTGGTCCTGCCAGAACACTTTGACGGCATTTACCCCGCAGAAGAACGGCAGATCCAGCTTCTCCACCGTGTCGGTCATCTGGTGGTAATGCGGATTTCGCATCAACGAGGTGTCCGTCACCATCAGCGCGTCGTAGCTCTGATCCCAGAACGGGCTGTGGTCGCTCAGCCGCACATCGGGAATTGCGCGGCCGCCGTTTGGCACCGGCAGCACCTTGGTGGGCACGTGCCGCCCTGGGGCTGCTCCCAGCCGGCGAGGCTCACCCGACTGCCTGACAACATCGCCAGACCAAGAGCACTACTCGTCAAAAGAGGCGAAATGTGGTTTGTTAGCTGGTTTTATCGTCGAATCTGGCGTGTCATGACTGGGGCTGAGGGGTGTTAGCGCTGCAGCAGATCGAGACGGTGAGTGGTTTGAATCTGGCTGCGGCTCTTCTCTGTCACGTCGGCTTCAGCGGCGTAAAGCGGCCAGTCGCGAACGGCGGTGATCACTTCTTCGGCGATCGCTTCAGCTCGCCCCCTCTTCAGCTGGGCTGAGCGGCCAACTGCAACGAGGTCGGCACGGGTGAACTGATCACGCTTGCCATTCACGGACATCTGATGGGTGGCCGTCCAGTCGCCAGCGGGATTGAAGCTCCAGGTGATGTCGAAGGCAGGGGAAAGCGACCACTGGCCAGTGCGATCCATCAAAAATGCGATGTTCTTGACGTGATCATCCTGATTGCGGGCGATCAGATTGAACACCATCCGCCGGTATTGCTCTTCGAGATCGTGCATTGGCAACTGGAGTTGCCGCATCACGAGAAACGCCTGTTCATAGCTGTAGCTGCCAGGTTCGTTGTAATCGAAGTGGGCCAGAGCTCCGAGCGACTGCATGTGCAGCTTGTTGCCGGCGTCATCGCGATCGAAGCGGCGCGTCATGAAGTGCTGCCTTCCATTCTCCTCTAACAGTCGGCAGTCGGTCATGGTGATCCCTGCGGCACGGGCCATGCGGCTGTAAGCGAGTTCAATCAGGCCATAGCCCTGGGGATCTTCCAATTCCTTGTCCTTGTTGCCGCTCACTCCATCAAATTTCAGCAACCATTGGCTGAAACCCGGTGGCGCCTCCAGCTGGCCGGATCTCACCTCCCCGGTGCTGGCATTCCAGGCGATCAACGCCTTGGCCCTGGCGCCCCCGGCGGAGGTGCCCACCCGCAGGATCGTCTGCAGGGCTTCCTCTCGCTCGGGGGCCTGGAAGGAGGTGGCAAGCCCCTGCTGCTGCGAAAGGATCTCGGAAGCTAGAGCGACTAGCTCAGCGATCTGGATGGCCCCACTGGTTTGGGCGCTGGGCCCCTGGGCGGGCTTGAACTCGAGGGCTCCCATCCCCCGCTGGCCGGTGTAGCAGAGGCGCTCCACGGCATCAAAGCTCTCCGGCGTGCGTCCCTGGCGGGCCAGCCAAGCGTTGATGAGGTTGTTGCCGAAGCGATCGGGCAGGGAATCGGCGAGGAGGCCGGGCAGGCCGCGAAAGGTGCGGCGCTGCAGTTCAGGAAAGCTGTAGACCCGCTCAGCCAGCGGCATCATCAGGGGTGCCAACTCGATGCCACTGGCCAAGAAAGAGGGCTCGTATTGGAAGGATGCGACACCGTTGGAATCTGTGAGGGCCACGGCGCCGATGCGCGTGCCCCAGAGTTCAACAGCCGCCACGGTCATGGCTGCCCCCAGCGCCAGGGGTTAGCCGGTTTGGCGACGCGGCGCCGACTGGCGCGCTTGCGCGTGGCCTGCTGATGCTCCAAAAGGGCCAGGGGTGAGGGCTGCGGCTCGGGAAGCAGCAGCTCCAGCCGCTCCAGAAGACCCAGCTGACGCAGCACGCGCAGGAACAGCGACAGCTGGGTGGCTGCGGCACCGGCTTCCAGTCGCTCCAGAGTGCGCTTGGAGATGCCCGCCTGCTCCGCCAGCTGAGCCTGGCTGAGGTTCCGCTCCAGGCGGAGGCGGGCGATGCGCTGCCCCAGCTCCTGCAGGAGGGCCTCATCGCTCATCAGGCGCTGGATGGACATGCAACAAAGGGTAATTTATCGCCTTCTTCGGCGATTAGAGCCCGATCCTAACTCTATTTCGCCTTTTCTGACGATCTCAGGACGTGTGCGAGGCGCGATCCCTCCAGGGCGAGGTCAATCGGGCTCGATGCCAATGTGCTGGCTCGTCGCATCGTGGAGGAGGAGGCTGCAGACGCTTGCCCGCCCAATCTCACCCCAGCGCTTCAGCCAACCCCTCCACCACCCCGCAGAAAAACGGCAGATCCAGCGTCTCCACTGTGTCTGTCATCTGGTGATAATGCGGATTCCGCATAAATGAGGTGTCCGTCACCATCAGCGCGTCGTAGCCCTGATCCCAGAACGGGCTGTGGTCGCTCAGCCGCACATCGGGAATCGCCCGGCCGCCGTTGGGCACCGGCAGCACCTTGGTGGGCACGTGCCGGCCCATCGCTCGGGCCAGTCCCGGCAGCAACAGGCCGGCGCCAGCGTTGGCCACCAGGGCGATGAAATCGCCGCGATCGCCATACACCGCCCTCATCGCCGGATGGGGATAGCCCTGGCTTGGGCTGGTGTAAGCCAGCATTTCCAGGCTCACCATCAGCTTCAGGGCCTGGTCCGCCTGCTTTAGCTGGGCCGCCAGGGCAGCGCTGCCCAGCATGCCCCACTCCTCCTGATCGAAGGCCACCAGCCACACCGGGCGCCGTGGTGGCTCCGCAGCCCAGCGCCGGGCCAGCTCCAGCAGGGCCACCAGGCCACTGGCGTTGTCGTCTGCACCGGGCGAGTGCAGTGGCCCGTCGTAGTGGGCGCCCACGAGCAGCGGCCGCCGCAGGATCAGGTTGGTGCCCGCATCGCTGCCGCTGCCGAAGTGGTGCTCCTCTAGGGGCCCCAGGG
>CAZKER010000047.1:0-3747 GCA_964551845.1 uncultured Cyanobium sp. | reverse complement strand
TGGCCGCCGTGCAAACCCTGCGCACCACCAGCGACCTAACCAATCGCAACCTCCCTGCGCGCCGCCAGGTGATCGTGGGGGGCTGGACAGCCCAGATCGTAGGGGGCGAAACCATGGCAGCCCCCAAAGCCAGCGGCACTGCCGGGCCGGGCAGTATCCGCCAAGCACCCGCACCAAGCCGCCGCTGGAACCAGACACCTGCAACCACAATCGGCTTCTGGAGCTCCAGCCCAACCAGCGGCGCCGCAGCTCCAACCACTCGGCCTGCCATCACAGGCGGCTGGCGGGCGGCAGTAGGCAGTGGCCAGAGCACGGGCCTGGCCAACCAGCCAGGTGCTGCCATGGCCAAGGCGATCCAGCCAGGGCGTCCCCAGGGTTTCAGCCGTCGCCAAAGCGTGGGGCGACCGGTGCAACTTGGGCGTACCAACAGTGAAACCCAGGTGCAGGAAGCGCTGGAAAGCGTCTACAAGCAACTGCTCAACCGGGTTCCCTTCGCCGCGGAGCGAATGGGAGACATGGAATCCCAATTCCGCAACCAGCAACTCACGGTGGCTGAGCTGGTCACCCAAGTCGCTGGCAGCGACCTCTTCCAACAACGTCTCAACCGCATGGCACCGTTGCGGGCTGCTTCGGCCGCCTACCTGGCTCTGCTCGGAAGAGCTGCCCAACCTGAAGAGGTGAGTGCATTCCTGGCTACCAGATCCAGCCGTGGCCAGCTCGCTGCCATCGAAGCTCTGCTGGGCAGTGAGGAATATGCCCAAAGTTTTGGCCAAAACACGGTTCCTTACCTTCGAGGCCTTGCCACAGCCGACGGCATACCCCTAAGCACCGTCAATCGCACCGCCCAGCTGTACGGCGGCAATGCGGGCCTTAACCCTGGCCCAAAAGCTGCGATCTGAGCCCAGACCGAAGCACATCAAGGCAAACCTCTCACATCAAACCTCCCGGAGACGCTTCGGGAGGTTTTTCGTTGGCAAGATAACAATCGTCGCAAAAGTTAAGCCGCAACGCGAAACAAGTGCGGCGATTGCTACGGCAAAATGATGAACAATTGCTGCGCCTGGTCGCTGTTAACAACATCAGGCAAAGCCATTGCGGCGCAGGGGGTTTGCCAAACGCAAACGCCATGAAGAACTGTTACCGGCGCCGGGGAAGGCGTGGGGCTTGCCGCAGAATGATTCGGCGATCGACGCGAGTCGATCCTTCCCCTTACCCACCGGATATCGGTCTCCGTCAAGGCGGCCGCTTGTTTCGAGGCAGAACTGCATGAGCATCGTCTCCAACTCGATCATCAACGCGGACGCCGAAGCCCGCTATCTAAGCCCTGGCGAACTCGACCAGATCAAGTCCTTCGTGGGCGCTGGTCAACGTCGTCTCCGCGTCGCCCAGGTTCTTAGCGAAAGCCGCGAGCGCATCGTCAAAACCGCTGGTGGCGCCCTGTTTCAGCGGCGTCCCGACGTGATCTCCCCCGGCGGCAACGCCTACGGCGAGGAGATGACCGCTTCGTGTCTCCGCGACATGGACTACTACCTGCGCTTGGTTACCTACGGAATCATCGCCGGCGACGTGACGCCCATCGAAGAGATCGGCATCATCGGCGCCAAGGAGATGTATCGCTCCCTAGGCACTCCCCTAGACGCCATGGCTGAGTCCGTGCGGGAAATGAAGAACGCCGCCATGGGCCTGCTCACCGGCTCTGACGCTGAAGAAGCCGGCTTCTACTTCGACTACGTCATCGGCGCCCTCTCCTGAGGCAACGTTCTTTTCCCATTCCCCGCCACCACAGACGGATTCATGCAAGACGCGATCACCAACGTCATTAACCAGGCCGACGTTCAGGGCCTGTATCTGGACGGCTCAGCCATGGGCCGCCTAGAGCAGTACTTCGCCAGTGGTGAGCTGCGTGTCCGCGCCGCTGCCACGATCAGCGCCAACGGTTCGGCCATTATCAAAGAAGCAGTGGCCAAGTCGTTGCTTTATTCGGACATCACCCGTCCCGGTGGCAACATGTACACCACCCGTCGCTATGCAGCCTGCATCCGCGACTTGGATTACTACCTGCGCTACGCCACCTACGCCATGCTGGCTGGGGATACTTCTATCCTCGACGAGCGGGTGCTGAATGGTCTCAAAGAGACCTACAACTCCCTTGGTGTACCTATTGGTGCCACTGTCCAATCAATCCAGGCCATGAAGGAAACCACCGCTTCCCTCGTGGGTCCAGATGCTGGCCGTGAAATGGCCGTCTATTTCGACTACATCTGCTCCGGCCTGGGCAACTGATCCCTGCCATCGGCACACCCGAGGATCATCTCCATGCGTCTGTTCAAGATCACGGCTTGTATTCCCTGCCCGGAAAAAAGCCGCTCCCAGCGTGAGCTTCAAAACACCTATTTCACCAAATGGGTGCCCTACGACAGCTGGTTCGCTGAGCAGCAGCGGATCATGAAACAGGGCGGCAAAATCCTCAAAGTGGAACTAGCTACTGGGCGTCGCCAACAAAACGTCGGCAACTGAGATTCAGTAGTTTTCGTTTCTCCCCAAGCCCGGCACATGCCGGGCTTTTTTGTTGTTTGACTCTGACTGCCAGGACTCGACAACACCCCCCCGGGCACGGCTCAATAGGTTGAAGAGGGCCCTACCTCTGCCATTTCCCAATTCCACCTTGGCCCGTACCGCAACCCATCAACCCCACAACGACGCAGTCGGCGGCTCACCGAAGGCTGGGTGGCTGCTGCCGTTGCCCTGGTCCCAGTGGCCCGCGGAAGCCAGGCTGCTGCTGGGCATGGTGGCGCTATGGAGCGTGATCGGGCTGCTGGTGCTCACCTCCGCCAGTTGGTGGGTAGCTGAACGGGAAATGGGTGACGGCGCCTTTTATCTCAAGCGCCAGCTGATCTGGATGGCTGCCAGCTGGGGGTTGCTCTGGCTCGGCTTGCGCACCAGCCTGCGGCGCTGGTTGCATCTGGCTCCGCTGGGACTGTGGGTGGGGATCGCCATGATCGCTGCCACCCTGGTGGTCGGCAGTACTGTCAACGGAGCCAGTCGCTGGCTGGTGCTCGGCCCAGTGCAGCTACAACCATCGGAATTGGTTAAGCCCTTTGTGGTGCTCCAGGGCGCTGCCCTTTTCGCCCATTGGAAGCGCATCGGCAATGACCAAAAACTCCTCTGGCTAGGGGCATTTGGGTCACTGATCCTGCTGATCCTCAAGCAACCCAACCTCAGCACCGCCGCCCTATCCGGGCTACTGCTCTGGCTGATGGCCCTGGCAGCGGGCCTGTCCCTACCCATGCTGCTAGGAGCCGCCGGAGCAGGAGGGCTGCTAGGCACCGCAAGCATCATGATCAACGAATACCAGCGTTTGCGGGTGGTGTCGTTCTTAGATCCCTGGCGTGATGCCCAGGGGGACGGCTACCAACTGGTGCAGAGCTTGATGGCGATCGGCTCTGGTGGCTTCCTGGGGGAGGGCTTTGGCCTCTCCACCCAGAAGCTGCAATACCTGCCGATCCAGAGCACCGACTTCATCTTCGCAGTATTTGCTGAGGAATTCGGCTTCGTGGGCTCGGTGGTACTGCTGCTATTTCTGCTGCTGTTTGGCTTTGTGGGCCTGAGGGTTGCCCTCAGCTGCCGGAGCAATCAACAACGCTTGATCGCCATCGGCTGCACCACCCTGCTGGTAGGCCAATCCATCCTCAACATCGCCGTAGCCAGCGGCGCCATGCCCACCACCGGCCTGCCCTTGCCACTGAT
>CAZKER010000046.1:0-2482 GCA_964551845.1 uncultured Cyanobium sp. | reverse complement strand
GCCAGCCAGCGCCCCCTTCCTGGGGATCGACCACAGCGCCATCTCTGTGGCCGACACCCTGCCCAGCTGCCACTTCTACGACGGGCTGCTGGGCCTGAAGCTTGGCGGCGATGGGATTAATAGCGGCCCCACCCAGGATGGGCTCGATGGCCTGACGGACACCCGGGTGCGCATCACCGGCCACCGCTGCCCTACAGGCGCCGGCGTGGAATGCCTCAACTACCAGCCCCCCAACAGCGGCAGAGCCAGGCCCGCGGATCAGGGGGCCCAGGACCTGGCCCACTGGCAGATCCGGCTGCGCGTTGCCGATCTGGATCGCATCGCCGCAGCCGCGGAGGCCTGCGGCGGCCAACCGCTCCATGGCGGCGTGATCGCGCTCGGTGACCAAGCCGCCCTGGTGGGCGGCGATCGGTCCCTGCAACTGGCCGACCCCGATGGCTACCAACTGCAACTGGTGCAGGATTAAACAGATCCGGGTACCTTGAGCGCACCTCATACAGCCCAGACCAGATGGACATCACCGTGGTGGAGCTGCTGGTGCCGGCGGCACCCTCCACCCTGGCCCAGGCATCCCTGCTGGTGATGCGGGTGTTCCTGGGGATCTGCTTCATCCGCCACGGCTGGCCCAAGCTGCGCAATCTCAAAACCTGGGCCACGGCGATGCAAACGCCCGAGTGGCTGTGTTTTCTCTCAGCCTTCTCAATGTGGGGCGCGGGTATCGCCCTGATCCCGGGGCTGCTCACCCCCCTGGCGGCCCTGGCGATCCTGGTGTCGATGGCCTATGCGGTGGTTGTGGAGTTGAAGGCGGGCTTTCCTTTCATCGGCCCCGATCCATACCAGATTCCACCCGGTGATTACGCCGGCCCCATGGGGGTGGGCGATCCCCCCAGCTGGGAGAAGGCGGCCATGTATGTGGTGATGTGTGGCGTGCTGGCCAGCTGCGGTGGCGGCCTGCTCTCCCTCGACAACCTCTTGATCGCCGATCTGCTCAAAACGATGCTGGCCTGATCTCAGCGGCTGAGCCGCTCCCGCAGATGGTCGCCCACCCGCAGGGCATTTGCGATAGCCGTGAGTGAAGGGTTCACCGCGCCGATGGTCGGCATGAAACTGGTATCGACCACGTAGAGGTTGTCGAGATCGTGGGCCTTGCAGTTGAGGTCCAGCACCGAGGTGGCCGGATCGTCGCCGAAGCGACAGGTGCCGGCCTGGTGCGCTACCGCCCCAACACCCATGGAGTTCTTGACATAAATCTGGCGCTCCACCAGATGCTTCTTGAGATAGAGCTGGTCCAGCAGCCCGGTGAGCCGGCCGTAGAGCCGCTGGGCCGCGGTTGGGTTGTTAGGCGTGTAGTCCAGATGAATCTGGCCCTCGCCATCGATGGTCACCCGGTTGTTGGGGTCCGGCAGATCCTCTGAAGAGATCCAGAAATCAATCGCGTGCTCAGCGATTTTGTCCATCGACCAACCGGGCATCAGGAAGGTTTCCAGCGGCGCATAGCCCTTCATGATCGTGCCGTTGGTCTTACCCGTCATCTGGATATTGCCCATCGGGTAGTCAAAGTCGGCATCCCCCAGATACCAATCGTTGATCGTGAGCGTCTTCTGGAAAACAGTGGTGTTGGGCTCGTGGGCCAGGGCCACCATGGCCTTGCTGTTGTGGAACATGTAGTTGCGGCCAACCTGGTCGGAGCTGTTGGCCAGCCCGCGGGGGTGCTTGTCGTTGGCTGACATCAACAGCAGCCGGGCCGTATTGGCGGCACCACAACTCACCACCACCACATCACCCCGCACGGTCATCGGTTGACCATCCCGTTCCAGCTGCACGGCCTGCACGCTGCGGCCCGAGGCATCGGTCTCCAGGCGACGCACATGGGCCCGGGTCAGCAGTGAGACATTCGGCGCAGCCAGGGCCGGCCGCATGCCGAGCACGTCCGCATCGGATTTGGCATGCACCAGACAGGGGAAGCCATCGCAGCAATTGCATCTGCGGCAACGGCTGAAGGCCATGTTGGCCTCATCCAGCATCACCCCGGTAGGGGCATGGAAGGGATGCAATCCGGCCAAGCGCAGATCATCCACCAGCTTCTGGATGCGAGGCTCATGGGCCACCGGCGGATGGGGATAGGGGCCGCTGCAGGGGGGCTCGGTGGGATCTTCACCCCGCTGACCATGCACGTGGTACATCTCTTCCGCCCGCTGGTAATAGGGCTCGAAGTCGCTGTAACGCAGGGGCCAGGCTGGCGAAATGCCGTCGAAGTGATGAAGCTGCTCAAAATCCTGCTGCCGCAGCCGGAAGTGGGCCGCGCCATACATCTTGGTGGCCCCACCGACGAAGTAATGGCTGCCGGGCTGAAACGGCTTGCCGTGCTTGTCGTGCCACACATCCTTGGAGATGTACCGCCCCTTCTGGAAGACCTCCTCCGCATCCCAGTTCTGGGGTTCTTGCGGGAGCCAGTCGCCACGCTCCAGCACCAGAATCTTCA
>CAZKER010000045.1:0-1960 GCA_964551845.1 uncultured Cyanobium sp. | reverse complement strand
CGGCCCCGTCCCAGCCCCCGCCGCTTGAAGCAAGACACTGCTCACAGCGAGCTGCCCTGTGGTTTTGGCGATTGCACCCCGTTCAACATGGCGTTGCAGAACGGCGATTTGCTGCTGATGGAACCTCCCACCCAGCTGTGGTGGCAGCACGCCGTGCCTAAGCGCCTGCGGCTGCAGCAGGAGCGCCTCAACCTCACCTTCCGGGTGGTTGGCCCTACTGCCCAGCGTTGATCAGACCCGCTCGAAGGCGATCAGCCTGGAGAAGTAGAAGGGGGCCTGGTTGAGGCTGCGGCGCATCGGCTTGAAGCCGGCTTCGGCGGCGGCGGCCACGATGCCAGCCTCGCGCAAGGTGTAGGCGCGGGTTGTTTTGCTGGGGCCGGGGAAGAGCTGGCCGATGCCTTTGAGCAGGGCCAGCAGCGGCGTGTAGGGGGCGAAGCTCACGATCAGGTGCCGCTCCGCCATCGAAGCCAGATGGCGCACCATCTCCTCGGCCGGGGCCTGGGGGTAGTGGATGAACACATCCAGGCAGATAACCGTGTCGTAGCGGCCCTCCAGGCTCTCGAGATCGGAGGCCAGGAAGCTGATCTGGCCCGGCTGGACGCCCAGCTCAGTGGCACGGCGCTCCGCTTCTTGCACCATCGCAGCAGAGAGGTCTGAGGCGGCGATTGAGCCCGCACCCAGCTGGGCCAAAGGCAGCGTCAGGCTGCCCACTCCGCAGCCGGCATCACAGAAGCTGCGGCTCTCCAATCCGCCCTGCTCTTGCAGCCAGGCCAACACGTTGTCGACAGTCTTCTGGTGGCCGATGCGGATGTTGCGCTGCACCCGATTGACGTCAGCGGATTCGCTGTAGATGCGGTTCCAGCGGTCAAAGCCGGTGGTTTCGAAGTAGCCCTTAACTTCAGCTTTCTCAGCCGCTTTGCCGGCCTGCTTGGCTTCCAGTAGCTGTTCGGGGGGCATGGGCATATCCGGTCGTGGCGCGGATCCTAGGGAGTGACTTCTGCTCCGGGCCGCTGCCAGCTGAGCCCGGCGGGCCCTTCCCGCCAGCGCAGGGTTTCCGCCAAGGGCATGCCCACCAGCATCTGGTCAAGGCTGCGGTCATCCCCCAGCACCCGCCTAGGCAGCACGGTGGCCGCGGCGATGGCCCGAGCCGGTTCACCGGTCCACTGGGCCAGGCGCCGTGCCCCCTCCAGCAGCGGCAGGGTGACGCCGGCCAGGGTGCCGTCTTCGAGCCGGCAGCTGCCGTCGGCCACGATCAGCAAGCGCTCATCCCAGCGGTGCTGGCCTTCGCCAAGGCCGTAGGGGGCCAGGGCATCGCTCACCAGCACCACCTGGTCTGGCGCCAGCCGCTGCAGCAGCACCGCCATGGTGGGGGCCACATGCACCCCATCGGCGATCAGGCCGATTGCCACATCCCCCCGCAAGGCGGCAGCCGCCACCGGCCCTGGCGCGCGCCGGTGCATGTCAGGCATGGCGTTGAAGGCGTGGGTGAGCATCGTCACCCCGGCAGCGAAGGCGGCGTGGCTCTGGGCTTCCGTGGCCGCGCTGTGGCCCAGGCTCACCACGATTCCACGCTCGGCCAGGGCGGTGATCACGGCGCCGGCCCCCTCCAGCTCTGGGGCCAGGGTCACCAGGTCAATGTCGCTCTCAAAGCCGTCGATGCGCTGCAGCAGGGCGGCCAGGCTGGGGGCGGCCAGGTGTTGGGCGGGATGGGCGCCCCGGCGACTGGGCTCCAGGAAGGGGCCTTCCAGGTGGGCTCCCAGCAGCTGGCAGCGGCCCGGTCGGTGGGCTGCCCGCGCCTCGGCCAGCACGGCTAGAGCCTGGCGCAGGGGCGCAACGCCGCAGGTCACCAGGGTGGGGCAGATCGCTTCGACACCATCGCGCCAGAGCAGCTCCAGCAGCGCCTCCAGCTGCGGAAGATCGGCCGGCGTGAGCTCCGGAAAAGCCAGGCCCAGGCCGCCGT